>JBEELA010000196.1:0-2855 GCA_041168365.1 Planctomycetota bacterium | reverse complement strand
CGATGGTCTGATAGACGACTTCTACCTCGCCGCGCCACTCGCCGGTCTTTGGACGGATCAACCGCGCGATCTCGGCGGAGATCTCATCTTGGGTGAATCTGTCATAAATCAGCCGCACGTGATTTTTCATTCGGTCTGGCGGCAAAGAGTCCTGCGCCTTGCAGAGCGACTCGACTTCGTCGAGGACCGCATCATCGCCGCGCGCTCGAAGCAAATTGATCGCTGCTTCGAATGCAATGAAGCGACCGAGTTGACTCATATCGATTCCATAGCAGTCCGGATAGAGAATTGGCGGTGCGCTGCTGGCAACAAGAATGCGCGCGGGATTCAGTCGCGAAAGAATAGTGATGATCGAATCACGAAGAGTTGTTCCTCGAACGATCGAATCGTCGACTGCGATCAGTGTGTCGCCGGGTCGAACTGTTCCGCGAGTGATGTCATAGACGTGACTGACCAGATCGCGTCGCGCAGCATCATGCGTGATGAATGTCCGCAGTCGTTGATCCTTATGCGCAACCTTTTCGGCACGCACTCGCACATCCATCAGCGCGCGAATTCGATCGGGAGTTGCTTTTCCTTCGGCAACAAGTTGGCAGACTTCGTCGGCGGCGCGTTCGCGCATGATGCGTTCGGTTTCCTGAATAAGTCCCAGGTATGCACTCTCAGATGTGTTGGGAATGAAGGAGAAAACAGCATGATCGACGGATTCTCCAAGTCGTTCCAGAATGCGCGGCGCCAAGTTTTCGCCCAAGCGTTTGCGCTCGTCATAGATTTCGTGATCGTTGCCGCGACTGAAATAAATTCGCTCGAATGAGCATTGACGAATCGGTCGCGGTTGCGCGAAGCGTTGAATCGCAATTGTTCCATCTCGCTTGACGCTCAGCACGTGTCCAGGTTCGAGTGGCTGAATCGCCTCGACGGGAACATTAAACACTGCGGCAAGAGCAGGGCGTTCGCTGGCAACTGCAACTACATCATCGGTGATCACCATGAATGCAGGACGAATGCCAGCAGGATCTCGGCAGGCGAAACAATCGCCATTGCCAACGAGAGCGCCGAGTGTGTATCCGCCGTCAAACTTTTCGGTCGCGCGTTCCAAGATGCGGCCATAATCCAATTGGGTTGAAACTTCTTTGGCAAGTGCGCGCCCTTCGAGAGCTGCGAAAGATCCAGGCCCCATTGTGGAGATCAAATGGTCGTGTTCGCGGTCAATCGAATAGCCGATCTTTTCCAAGACCACGCCGGTATCGCTGCCGCCAACGGGAGAAAGTCCATATTCCACGAGCAAATCGAAAAGCTCGGGAGAATTAGTCAAATTGAAATTGCCTGCAAGCGCCAGATTTCTGCTGGCGATGATCGATCTGCGCACAAATGGATGGCAGGCATCCGCTGATCGTCCGCCGAATGTGCCGTATCGCAAATGTCCCAGCAGCACTTCGCCAAGAAGCGGCAACTTTTTCTTGAGATCGAGAATCGAAATCGCACGCAGCTCTTCTTCGCTCATGCTGCGCGCAGGTGTCAAGGCATCATCAAAGAGTCGCTCGATTGGATTGCGCTTTCCGCAGCGCGCGCGTTCGAGAAATGGCTCGCCAGCTGGCATATCAAAGCGCACGCTTGCAATCCCAGCGCCATCTTGCCCGCGATTGTGTTGCTTTTCCATCAAGAGATAGAGCTTGCGAAGTCCCCATGTTGGGTCGCCGTACTGCTCCTGAAACCAAGTGATTGGCTTTCGCAGGCGGACAAGTGCAAGTCCACATTCATGTGTGAGTCGATCACTCATGGAGAGTGCAGAAGGTTAGCGGATGCGAATGGAGGGCGTGGCGATGTGCAAACGCCTTGAATTCAAGCGATCGCAGGTTCGGATCGGCGAACTGACAGAATGGGAGTGGGCTCATATGGCCGACTGATCGTCAGCGATGCCTTCATCACAGGCAGTTGCGCGTGAAAGAATTCGCGCACTAATGTGGGGCAATTGCAATCTTGTGAAAGATGGAGCAAGACCAAGTGTCGCACAGATCCGTTGGCGGTCAAGGCGCGTACGGCCTCGACCGATTGAAAGTTGGACAAATGGCCTCGGCCGCCCATAATGCGCTGCTTGAGAAATGATGGTCGTGGAGAATTGCGCTGCATTTCTTCGTCATAGTTGCTCTCGATCGAGAGCATGTCCAGATCCGCGAACGCTTCGAGCAATTCGTCGCTGACAGAACCAAGATCTGTTGCATGTCCGATGTGGGCGTTTTCAGAATCGAAGCGAAATGCAGTTGATCCGATCTCGTCGTGGGGGACTTTGACGAGTCGAACATCCGCTGTCTTGCCGAGTGCGAATGCAGCATCCATCGGTCGCAGACATTCTGCGGGAACGCCAGAAGCAAGCGCCAATTCTGTATGCGCGCGGCGCACGATCACCGGTACTGGAGAGCGTTGCAATTGTCGCGCCCACGAAGGTGACCAATGATCGCGATCAAGATGTGTCAGAAAAATCGCGCGCAGCGTGTGAAATCGCGCTGTCGCACTTGCGGCGACGAGTGCAGTACGCACGCCACGAGGAGTCAGTCCCGCATCAACCAAGATGAATTTGCCCGAATCGTCGAATGAAATTGCAGTCGCATTTCCGCGTGAGCTGCTGCCAAGAACGCAAATCGATGCGCTCATCGTGATTGTCCTGCGGAAAAAATGGAGGTCTCTTTCATGATGCGATCCATGCACTGTCTTCGCTGACTGAAGCGCGTTCCATGCGCTTGTTTATTCGCTGCTGGTCTGACGACCATGCGTACTTACGATACCTCGTTTGGAGGATTCGACGAAGGAAATATATTCGTCAATCATCGGCTCTCCTGCGCGCGTTCGCAGAACTT
>JBEELA010000195.1:0-9157 GCA_041168365.1 Planctomycetota bacterium | reverse complement strand
CATTTGATCCCAAGACGCACATTTTGCTTTTGAAACTCGCAGCGCTTGGCGTGGCGATCTTCGCCTTCACATTTTCATTGCTATATGAACCGACGCAATACATTGCAATGTTTGCGGCACTCACAGCAAGTGTCTTCGTCGGGGGCGCTGGCGCGGCAATCATCGGAGGTTTGTATTGGAAGCGTGGATCGACTGAGGCTGCTTGGGCGGCGATGTTGACAGGAATGGGACTCGCGGCACTTGGAGTGATCGTGAATCAACTTCCAGAGGTTGGCCTGCGAGAAACAATCGCTCTTGGCGGGATGGCGACAGTTCCTGCAGAAGTTGCGCTTTGGTTGCGAACGACTTTCACTGGTCAGGAGATGAGCTTCATTGGAATGATTTCCGCATGCGTGATGTATGTCACTGTCAGTCTCTTAGGGCCGCGCACCGATTTCAATTTAGAGCGCATGCTCAATCGCGGTCCTTGGCGAATTGAAGGCGATGCATCCATCGATGATGCTCCTCGGACCCTGCTCGAAAAACTGGGAATTGACCGTCAATTCAAAGGGACTGATCGCGCCGTCACGCTTGTCACGCTTGCATGGCCGCTCTTTTTTACAGTGGTCTTTATTGTCGGAACGGCATACGCGCTCTGGCGACGAGAGTCTGGTGACCCGATTTCTGTTGCAGCATGGAGTGAGTGGTGGTTCTGGTGGACATGGCTGATCTTGGGAACAAGCGTTGTCGTTGTTGTGTGGTTCACAACAGGTGGCGTGCGCGATCTGATTCGGATGGTGAGCGTGTTGCGTGCTCGTGCAGTCGATGTGCGTGATGATGGAACAGTGATCGATGGTGTGAACGCGGATGAAGTTGCGCGGCGTCAAGCATGAGGATCTTCCATGCGATCGATTGAGTCAACTCTCTGCGGTGATGCCTGGCGATTGATGGCAAGCGATGGTCGTTCGTGGCCTGCTCATGTTCCGGGTTGTGCACATTTGGATTTGATGCGAGCGGGAGAGATTCCTGATCCAGATTCGTGTGGCGGAGAGGCCGCTCAAGAATGGATTGGTCGAACAGAGTTCACATGGAGCCGTGCGATTTCGTTGACAGCACAAATGTTGGCGCACACGCATATTGAATTGGTCTTCGAGTCAATTGACACAGTTGCAGAAGTACGTTTGGATGGGAAAGTCATTCTTCGGACTGCGAACGAGTTTCATCCCCACCGCGTTGAAATTGCTGCAATTGCCCGTTCAGACAATCCGCTGCGAACAATGTTGCTTGAAGTCATTTGCGCTGGTCCGGTGAGCGAAGTGGAGCGATTACAAATGCAACTTGGATCGCGCCCAGTCAATGGCGATTGGACGCCGTATCCATTTTTGCGAAAGACAGCCTGTCAGTTTGGTTGGGACTGGGGGCCGCGTGTTGCATCAAGCGGGATCGTCGGCATCGTCATGCTGCACGCATGGACGGGTTTGCGCTTGGATTCGGTTCGACCGCTGACACGATCGTGCACGAAGGACGAAGCGATTTTGGATGTCTTTGTCGATGCTGTATGCGATGGAGATCCATCAAGATATGAAGCAAGAATCGAAATCGAATCGCCGGATGGTCGCGCCTTCGATGCAGTCGTGACTTTCAAGCGAAGTACACGAGGTCTTTCTGTCATCGCTCACGCTGTCATCATCGTTCCTCGACCAATGCGGTGGTGGCCACGCGGATATGGGGCGCAGCACATCCATCGCTTACGAGTTGAATTGACACAACAAAGTGCCACGATTTCCAGTTGGTCTGGACGAATCGGATTGCGTTGCGTTGCGCTTGATACGACTCCTGAAGTTGACGGCACGCGATTTGCAATACGAGTGAATGATCAAGCGATTTGGTGCGCTGGTGCGAATTGGATTCCAGAAGGACTCTTTCGATCCAGCCTAGCGCATGTTCGCGAGCGACTGCTGCAAGCATGCGAAGCAAACTTGGTCATGCTGCGTGTGTGGGGTGGCGGTGGATACGAATCGCAATCGTGGTACGAACTCTGCGATCAACTCGGCATTCTTGTGTGGCAAGATTTTGCGTTCGCATGCGCGACATACCCCGAAGATGATCCCTTCCCAGCGCTTGTCGAAGCTGAAGCGCGATATCAAGTCGCGCGACTTTCTTCGCATCCATCAGTCGTCCTTTGGTGCGGCGGCAACGAAGACATTCTTGCGTGGCATTCATGGGGATTCCGCGATCGATTGCGCCCAGGACAAACTTGGGGGCGTCGATATTGGTTGGAGATTCTCCCAAGGATTTGCGCTGAATTGGATCCATCACGCCCTTATTGGCCAGAGAGTCCGTGGTCGGGATCGTTGGAACTTGATCCCAACGATCCCACTCGTGGAGATCGTCACATTTGGGATGCGACGGCGAAAGTTGAAGGTCTGCGCTCGATCACTCCAAGATTCGCAAGCGAGTTTGGCCATCAATCTCCGCCTGCACTCAGATCTCTTGCAAAGGCGTTGGACTTCGATGAAGACACGCTCGCTTCGATGACCGCCGCCGATGGATGCGCGCTGATCACTGATCGTCAACGAGCGACCGGTGGCGACACGCCGCAATACGGAGAATTCCTTTCAACTCGATTTAACCCTGCTTCGGATTTCGCGTCGTGGATTGTGCAGGCACAGATTGTTCAAGCAAAGGCCATGCGAATTGCATATTCGTGGTATCGAACAAATCGTCCGCGATGTTCAGGCGCTCTCGTCTGGCAGATGAATGATGCGTGGACTGGACATTCATGGTCGCTTGTCGATGTGCAAGGGCGTGCGAAGCCTGCGTGGCATGCGGTACGCGAATCGTGCGCTCCGCGAATGTTGACGATTCATCAACGCAATGGTGCTTGGGTCGTCGATGCTGTCAACGATTCGCCGATTGCGTGGAAAAGTCGCGTGTGTTTATTGAAGTGCACGAATATGGAGCGCGCAGATTTGTCGACCGATTTGCGCGAGTATTTTCTTGAAGGATTCACCGTCGAACCTTGGCAAACGATCACTGCTCTGCATATACCGCAAGAATTTCTTCCTGATTCCACGAGCATTTTGTTTGCAGAAGCCCCGACGGAATTTCGTGCCGACCCGATCGCAATTGCGTGGGCATCTGGAGCGCACGAACGAGATCTGCGCACTCCAACTGGAGAGAGTTTCATCCCCAAAGCGTCAATTGAGTGGAAGGAACGTCTCGGGTTTGATGGAAGCGCTCTTGCAAGCGCGACTGTTGTTGTGAATGCATTGTCGCCAATCGTTGATGCGCTTCTGGTGCCACGCGGCGATTGGGTAAGCGTTTCGCCGATGTTGATCTCATTGCCTCCCGGCGAGTCGCAGAATGTTGAGATTGTTTGGCGAACGGATTCGGCATCAAGGTCTTCTGGAAAACTGTGCAAAAATTATCGAGTTGATCTTTTTGCATCAGGTCGATCCGTCGCAATATTAAATTCAGCCGACGCAACATAAGAAATAAGGTGATGTTTTTCTAGAGTCGTTCTGCGACTGCATATGTTGTCGCTCGCCGATCATTCCGATCCGCGTGGAGACCCATATGCAGCGCGCCGCACAAAATTCAATTCCGCACTCAATTTCGCACTCAATTTTGCACACCGGAATCATGCTTGCACAAGCAAAGGATTCGCCAATGACAATTCAAGAGAAGTATGAGGCGAAGCGAAAGATGCGTAATGATGCGATCGATCGCTTTGTCGCCGACGCAGCGAATCGTGGGGACTGCGCAGATCGTATGTATTGGACGTTGATTTATGACTTCGAACATGCAGCGATGACGACAAACTTGCAACAACTAGAAGAAGCTGGAGTGTGGCCGCAGCCAGCACAGACACTCAACGACGAAGAACTTTTTACTTCGCTGTGGGAAATCATTTCAGGGCTGAGTGATCTGGGAATCTTTCTTGTGCACTCAAATCATCTGACAGATCGAGCGCTATACGAAAGACTTGTCGACCACATTCTTGTCGAGTCCGTTCGGGATCTTCCTCCCGATTCTGGCGTTCACGAATTTATCGATTTGATTGGCGGCGGCGGGCCGGTCGAACGCGAGATTTATCAGCGGTGTTACGCATCGGCAGAAGAACGCGCGCAATTTGTAAAGGAGTATGGATTCGAGATCACGCCAAAGTCCCCACCGAGCGAGCGAGATCGAGATTTGCCAAAACCCCAATATCCCAAGCAGAGTCAAGAAACGAAAGAATAATTTTATGAATTCGCATGAACTCGATCAGTTCCAGCAGCGTTTCAAATTTGTCTTTTAAATATCTCCCAGAATGAAACCACAAGCCCAGACGCTACTCATTGACTCATGATAAAACGAAAAAATAAAATACAAGTACAAAAAAACTGACGGGTCGGTTCCCGCTGAGGTGAACCGACCCGTCACAGTTGCCTTCGGTGTTTGTTGCGAAAATTCCCCGCGCCGATGGTCTGTAGATATGGTGGAATTCATCCAGAGAATTGCAAATGATCTTTACAAAATTCTCTACACTTGGCACAAATGCCTCGATTATTCACCTTCATTTGCGCACGAGTTGACACGCAAGTCTTTGCAGCACAAACATCTCAAGAGGGAATGCAACTTTGTTTGCGCCGCGCAAAAATTTGCGATTTTGAGGCGATTCGAGCCATCGTGATCGTCGCTCTTATCGGATTTGTATTGTGCATATCAGCAGGTTGCGCGAGCGGTCCGAAGATCATCGTTCCAGAAAGTGTGATCGGTCGCTGGCGCGGGGTTGAAAGTGGGTCGCTGCTCGAATTCACCGAAACGGGGATTTTCGTTGTTGAATCGAAGGATGGCACCACACTCCTCGGGCGCTGTAATTTTCAAGGGACACGCGTCACATTGAGATATCAGCTCGGCGCTGCGGTTTGCCCTGAAGAACCTGGGCAGTACACATTAGAGGTTGAAGGTTCGAATATGCGGACAGCCGATCCATCCGACTCGTGCTTTGATCGTCGAACCATGATGGCACAAGCTTGGATGCGCGAGGCGCGATGACTGGGAAGTTCCTGAGTTCAGGACCAATTCGTCATTTGGTTGCCATGATGATTTCCTTATTGGCTTTGGGGTCTTTGAACCCATCGTTCGGTCAAACCGACACTCCCCAATCATCTCCGTCCAATCCGAAGAAGCAGCCAACATCACTTGCTGACAATAAAGTTGGCGATGATTTTCGATTGCTCTTTGGCGAGTTTGGTAAAGCAAGTGTCACTTCTATTTCGCTCTGCACAGCGGAAGCACCAAAGGTTCTTGTCGAATGTGGACATCGAGTTGATGTTGATGCGCGCGAATTTCTTATTGTTTGGAATGCAAAGGAGATTCCGACTGACCGGAAAAAACCAATTCGTCGCACATCGAAGGCTGTTCCTGTTACATCTAAATCCAAGGACGCCCTTACGATTCTGGTGCAGTCCGCGGCGACTGTTCAGTTAGTGCGCATCATCAATTCTGCTGCACAATCTGAGCAAGTCTCAGTCGCGCAGGAGTTCCTTGCCCACCCCAAATTTGCCCATGCATTGGCTCTGTTGATTGAGCCTGAAGCCGAAGATCTCGCAAAAATACTGCGAGTTGCGCGCTTGTTGATTGTTGAGCGCGGTCAAATTGTTGAGCGTTTGCCCGAGTTGGCTGCAGCGATTGCAGTTGTTGATGATGCGCCAGTTGTAATGCAGATTAATGAAAATCTTGCGCAAGGTTGCGGGCCACTTCCGACCTTTGATCACTTCGTAGCAAATGAAAAGAAAATGCTCTTCGGGCTAAAAAATATTGCGCCTGAACTCTTGATCTATATGGTTGATATCGCCGCCCCACAAAACGAAATGGATTGGGCGCTTCGAACGTATGCAGGCAATCGAGCAGTTGGCGAGCTCTACGACAAAATTGAATACGATTTTGATCATCTAGAAAAAGGGCGCCCAAAGAAAGTTTCTGTCGCAGGTTGGAATCTTCAAAATATTTTGCGTTACGGTGGTGTCTGCGCAGATCAGGCTCATTTCGCCACGACAGTCGGGAAGTCCATCGGAGTTCCGTGTGTCTTTACAACTGCGACCGACGGTGTGCTCTCCCATGCGTGGATTGGATTCGTCGGCAAGTCTGGCAATCGACCAATGTGGATTGAAGTGGGTCGATACGGCGGCTATCAAAGCGTGGAAGGATTCATTCGCGATCCGCAGACCGGCAATTTGATATCCAACACTCAAATGCCTATGTTGCTTACATATGGGATGGAGCCTGTGTCGGATCGTCTCTCGTCAGCTGGGTTGAGAATCGCAGCGGGACGATTGCTGCGAGGATCGGTTGATTCCAAGGCGGACCCCAAGGTCGTAACGCCACCTTCTGCAGAAACTATCTCTCAAGTTCTCGCATTGATTCATGTTGCTGTCGAAGCTTGCGTGACCGATGCGCGATCGTGGGAAGTTGTCGCTCTTGCGGCAAGGAGTGGCGCAATGACGACGGAGCAGAAGCAGCAATGGTCTGCGGACATTCTGACTCTTTGCGGTGATTCGTATCCCGAATTCGCATGGCGAACAATCTCGCCGATGATCAATTCGATCGCCGATGTCGAAGAGCGACAACAAGCCCTCGATGGCTCTCTGGCAATTTTCAGTTCTCGTGGCGATCTTGCAGGGCAGATCCTGTTGCAACAAGCAGCACTCTATAAATCTCAAGGTGATCCGCTTGCTGCAGGGCGTTGCTATGAAACGATTCTCAATCGCTATGCGAATGATGGTCCATTTGCGATTGTTGCGCTTCAGGAAGCGTCTAAAATTCTCGCCGAAAAAAACGATGCGATTGCCAACGTCACGCTTCACGAGCGTGCGTTTGCAATAATGGAAGTTCCGATTGAAATCTCGCCACGTTTTGCGCGTCAGAGCAATTGGTATCGCTCAGGGGTGATGCTGGCGCAAGCGCTACGGATCGTTGGTCGATCAAACGATGCGTTACTCCTCGAACAACGCATCTCAGATGTGATGAAATAGTCCTTCATCCGCGAATCCAGCGCGTGATCACTTTCCATGGACTGCGTCGAACTTTTCGTCGCTTCACAACTCGTCTTGCCCTACGAACACCAAAGCAAGCAGGCAAAGTTGCTGCGGCAATCGTTGCTCGTGGCGGATATCCAGCTGCAGACAACAGCGATTTCCACTGTGAACCATGCGGTCGAATTGTTGTCCCATGCAATCGATATGCGGCAAGGTGTGCGGCCTCGTGGCATAGGACTTCTCGCAGAAGTTCCGTCGCAGTTGGATCAAGCAGCGTATGTTGCAACCCGATGGATTGTCGGGTGTAACTCGCTCTCCCAAGACTTGATGTCATTCTTCGACTGATCGTCACTGAAATTTCTGGCACAAGTGTCGAGACATTCCAAAGCGCACACCAACTGTGCAAATCATCACGCAATTCGCACGACAACTCTTTCGGCCACACTTTTGGATGCGTCATGATCGTTCGCTTGACTGTTTACCGTTAAATGTGCTCGAACTCGTAGAGATTCCAAGTTGAGCAAGCCGTTCAAGGGCAGTTCGTGTGATTTGGATGCACGCATCACGCACATCGGGATCAAGAGCAAGTCGTGGAGCGCGTACGCGTTCGTACCCGCAACCGACGAATGCTTGCACCAACTTGATGCGCTGAACAAAGTCTGGAAGCGTGTCCATCAGCAGAAGCGGCAAAAACGCGCTGTCAACTTCGGCAACGCGGATCTTTGCAGACTGCGAATCAGTATGTGCTGCGACGGCGAGTTTCCAAAGTTCAACACTCGCAGAAGGAAGGGCATTCGCAAGACCTGCGACCCAACCTTGCGCTCCCGCAGCAACGCCAGAGGGAACAACATCATCAAGCCCAACGAAAATCGCCAAGTCGCTAGGTGCATCTCCACTTCGGACCAGTTGAGTAAGTTGCGCAATGCGCCGAACATCACCAGTGGAATCTTTTACTGCACGAATATTCGATTGGCGCATCGCCATCGCAGCAAGTGAAGCCGCCGAAAAATCTGCGCGGTATGCCTGCGGATTGTTGTAAACCATCACAGGCAAGTTTGTCGCACGCGCAACACTTTCGATGTGTGCAATTGCCTCGCGTTCGTCTCCACTGTGCACATACGGAGGCAGAACCATCAATCCTGCACAGCCTGCATTGGCTGCATATTGCGCCAACAAACATGCGCCGTGCGTCGAAGCTGCTCCGATGGCTGCAATGACTGGCGCACGTCCCTTTAGCGCAGCGGAAATACTCCGCCATAATTCAACCTTTTCATCTGTTGTCAGTGATTGTCCTTCGCCAAGCGAACCGCCAATGACAATGCCATCGCAACCCTCGTCGATCATCCAAACAGCGTGACGAACGACCGCAGAAAAATCCACTTCATCAGATCCAGTCAGTTGAGTGGTGATTGCGGGCATGACTCCCGACCATTTGAATGATTGCGCGCTTGTTGTCATTGCTTTGGAATCCCCGCAGCGCAAGGGTCAGAAGCGTCGACCAGCAATTCGATTTCAGCTGTGATCCAAGCACGGCCAGCGATCGTTGGTCGAATTGCTCCTGCAGAGTCAATGGAATGCGACCCTTCAAATCGCGTTCCAATAAAACTCTCAGCGCCAACGTGTTCGCCGAGCGCAATTTTTCCATCTGCAACCAAGCACGCAATCTTTGCACTCGTTCCAGTTCCGCAGGGCGATCGGTCATACGCGCCGCCTGGACAAAGCACAAAGTTGCGCCACGCACAATCTGCGCGTCGAGCAGGCTCTGTAAATTCAATGTGGTCGATCTCGCCGCCGTCATCGCCTGTGATTCCTGAAGTCGCAAGCGCACGACGAACAGACCATGCGTGTGCAGTGAGTTCCGCAACACGATCAAGTTGCAGGGGAATCTTTAGAGGCGAAGGTGCGATGAAAAACCAATTCCCGCCCCACGCAACATCGCCGGAAATAACACCAATTCCCGCAACTTGCACTGCGATTCCAGCGTGCGTACGACGCGACGGCACATTGGCAACTTCGACTACATCATCTGCACGCAGCGTGAATTTCACAATTCCCACTGGCGTATCAAGCAGATGCGTTCCAGCTTTGATTCGTCCAAGATGCGCGAGTGTGCGCACGACTCCGATCGTTCCATGTCCGCACATTCCAAGCAT
>JBEELA010000194.1:0-3133 GCA_041168365.1 Planctomycetota bacterium | reverse complement strand
CTTGCGCAAGATCAACGTACAAAAGTCGTTGGATTTATTGATGACGATCCAAAGCGAATCGGTAGCCACATTCGTAGTTTATACGTTTATTCCCCAGAAAACATGCGTAAAGTTGTGCGCGATCTACGCATTGATAGTGTGCTGCTCGCACTTCCAGAATCATCGAGACGTCGGCGTAGAGAAATTTTTCAAGAGCTGACAGCGTTCGGTGTACGTGTCATGTTGGTTCCAACGCTGAAAGAAATCGCAGAAGGCACAGCACAGACCGACGCTGTTCGCGTCATGAAGATTGAAGATCTTCTGGGCCGAGCTCCAGTCGAGCCTGTCTCGGAACTTCTCTCGCGCAACATCAGCGGTTCAAACGTTCTGGTGACTGGAGCGGGGGGATCAATCGGTTCCGAAATCGCTCGACAAGTTTTGTTGCAGGGCCCAAGGCGACTTGTGCTGCTCGATAATTGCGAATTCAATCTCTACACCATCGAAAATGAATTACGTCGTCTTGTTGGAGTCACAAGTGGGTTGCAGATTATTGCAGTTCTTGGCTCTGTCCTTGACAGTCTTCGACTCGAACGAGTCATGACGGAGAATTCAATCGACACGATCTATCATGCCGCTGCGTACAAGCATGTGCCGATTGTCGAAGCGAATGAAATCGAAGGAGTGAGCGTCAATGTCCTTGGGACATTACGCGCGGCGCAGGCGGCTCGCAGGTGTGGAGTTGCATCATTCGTGCTGATTTCGACCGACAAAGCCGTTCGGCCAACAAGTGTGATGGGAGCAAGCAAGCGCTTAGCAGAGAAATGTTTGCAGGCACTTTCTGATTCAGACGCGCGTTCATTTGATGCAGTTTCGAAAGAGCGTGGATTTTCGAAGCGCCAAACTCGCTTCAATATGGTTCGGTTTGGCAACGTGCTTGGATCAAGTGGATCAGTTGTTCCATATTTCACTGAACAGATTCGCCGCGGTGGTCCAGTGACCTTGACGCACATGGACATCACTCGATACTTCATGACGATTCCAGAGGCGTCCTCGCTCGTGATTCAAGCGGGCGCAATGGGAAGTGGTGGCGATGTATTCGTACTCGATATGGGAGAGCCGATCCGAATCGTGGATCTTGCAAGAACCATGATTCGTCTTGCGGGGTACTCAGAGAAATGCCACGACCATCCCCGTGGAGATATTGAAATTCAAGTCACGGGGCTTCGACCGGGCGAAAAACTCTATGAAGAACTGCTGATTGGCGACAATTGTGGTCCGACTGAACATGTGGCGATCATGCAGGCACGCGAGACCTTCATCCCTTGGACAGATCTTGAGATGCACCTCGAAATGCTCGAGGCAGCCCTTGATCAGCATGATGCATCACGTGTTCGATCGATCCTGCGACAACTCGTTTCAGGCTATGGAAATCAAGTTCAAAGCAAAGAATCCCAAATCTAGTTTTGCTAATTTCTCATTTTCACACGATAAAATTTGGACTTTTGTTCAGGTTGAGATAAGATTTGAGATATGAGCGCCCGTGTCCGACACGCATTCACTTTGATTGAAATTCTTGTGGTCATTGGGATCATCTCAATCTTGACGGGACTCTTGATGCCAGCTCTGGGGATGGCCCGCAAGTCCAGCAATGCTATTGCGAGCCAATCGAATTTGAAGCAGTGGGGCGCAGCGACAAACAATTATGCCAACATCAATAAGGACCGCTTGCCGTGGGAAGGAAAATCAGCAACTGGTGGTTCTGCGACTGCTGATATGGAAGCCAATTTGCTCGAGAAGACTTTTTGGGCCAATGCTTTGGCAGACCTCGTTGGGGAGCGTCCTTATGGAGGCTTGGTAGATCAGGCAGCAGCTGGGCTTGGAGATATTCCATCACCAGGGGCAAGTTCTGTTTGGGTTGATCCTGGCGCCGACGCGGATCCGAATGCGCCATGGCAATTTGGAACTGGGAAGAAGTTCTATTTCAGCTATGTTCCCAACAGTCGATTGAACGATTCTGTTGCGACGACCCTTCATGCGAAAAATGAAGTCATCACGATGCATCACATTTCAGATTCTGCGACAACCGTCTTGATGATGGAAACTCGCAGCAATCAGAAAGAAATATCTGGAACGGATTTTTATTCAGGAGCGGCTTTGGATCTTTGTCAGGCTGATTGGCATGCCTTTCCTAATCGCTATTTTGAAGGCGGACATGTCGTATTTGCGGACGGTCACGTTGCGCATATTCTCAATGATGTCGGCACAAGATCCTTTCAAGGAAGTCGAGATCCTGCGCAATCAGGCGGTGATTGGAACAAACCAACCAAATTGATTTGGAACCCGAAGGGTCCCGCCGGCAATGTTGCTCCATAATTGCAGATCTGCATGATTACGATCTCCATGCGATAATTCACTTTATGCCATGGCGATTACTCGGAACTTCAAATGATGGCCAATTCGATGTGACTCTTGTATCGCCCAATATGGTCACAATTGGACGCGACGAAGGCTGCACTCATGTACTCGTACAGAAGCAAGTTTCGCGACGCCACGTCGAAATCCATTGGGCGCCGGGAATCGGACATCAACAAGGACATTGGCGTATTCGAGATTGCGGTTCGACTGCTGGAACATTTGTGAATGGCGTGAAACTGACTGCGCATCAAGAAGTGCGACTGAATCATCGCGATGTGTTCGAGATTCGACCATGGAAGTTTCAGGTTGAAAGCCCAGCTTCGGATAAAACGATCGGCTTAGTTCCTCGGTCACTTGTTGAAGAACCAGAGAGCGAAGGAGAGTATGAGGCGCTTTCGGATGCACAATCGACCGCAAATCTTGCTCAAGGATTGCTCGTGCAATTGGTTGAGGCGAGCCAAACTCTTCACAAAGCTATGGATGAGGAAAGTGTTGGACTTGCAGCCGTCGAATCACTTTCCGTGGCTACTGGATTTGTGAATGTCGCATTTCTTAAGGGGGCTGATTGGCGTTCCCCAGAAGTTGTCGCACACCGCGGTGCAATTTTAGGATCGCAAGGAGAACTTGAAATCAGCCGCAGTCTGCTGAAACGTTCGATCAATGGGATTTACATTCTCAAAGGAGGAGTATCGCCCGGCACGCTAGGTGCAAGTTTAGAGTCGCTTGCTATTCGCCAAGC
>JBEELA010000193.1:0-4758 GCA_041168365.1 Planctomycetota bacterium | reverse complement strand
AAATCGGAAACATTGGTTGTGCGATTTGTTATGACTGGCTCTTTCCAGAAGCGACTCGCCAACTTGCATTCAATGGTGCCGAAGTCGCAGTACGCGTGAGTGCATATATGGATCCGTGGGGAGCAAC
This sequence comes from Planctomycetota bacterium, assembly GCA_041168365.1. Taxonomy (GTDB): domain Bacteria; phylum Planctomycetota; class Phycisphaerae; order Phycisphaerales; family SM1A02; genus F1-60-MAGs104. The sequence goes on along the minus strand of JBEELA010000193.1, from coordinate 4,631 downwards.
GCCACCGATGGATTGGTGGACGCTTTTCAATCGTGCGCGCGCTGCAGAGAACACGATGTTTGTTGTCGCGGCGAATCAAGGTGCGCAGATGACGGGATATCCGCCGTTTTCATGGCCTGGTGGATCGATGATCGTCGACTTCGATGGTCGCATTCTTGCGCAGGCTGATCCTGGTCCTGGCGAAAAAGTTGTTGTCGCACCGATCGATATTGGTGCACTGCGTGCGGAGCGTGAACGCCGACGCGGTCACGACATGCGTGCGCATCTGCGAACCGAGGCATATACATATCTCAACGCGCCGATCTTTCCACCTGCGGGAAAAACCGTCATTGATATTGACGGGAATAATCGGCGTATTCAAGAGGGTCGCCGCGCAGCGAAGAAACCGCAGACTCCAAATCAAGCTGGAAATCAAGCTGGAGGAAAAGGCGGGTGAGCCATCGGCAGTGGATGTCAAGCGCGCTTTGCTGTTGCGCGTTTTTCTTTGTACTCGCGCGGTGCAATGATTCGCCGTCGACTCAACTGCCGATGACGGCTGAATATGTTGACACTCTCAACATAGGCGCTGGATTCATGGGGCAATTCGATTTTACAAAGGCCGAAACAGCATTTGCGCAAGCGGTCGCACTTTCTCCCAACAATCCATACGGCCGACTTGATGTTGCAATCGCCGTGCTCAATCAAACAAGTGATGATGCGCAGGATCGTGCAATCGCACTCTTTGCGCCGCTCTTGAAAAATCCGCTGGTTGGCACACATGCGAGTTACTGCACAGGGCTTGCGCAACTTTTTCTTGGTCGTCCAAATGAAGCGTTGCCACATTTTCGTGCGTGCGCCGAGTCGAATCCAACCAATGCGCATGCGGCCTATTACACCGCGCAATGCCTCGAACTTCTTGGACAGGTTGAGCAAGCGCTTCCGTGGTACGAGCGATCAGAACAACTCGATCCATTTCTTCGCAGCGCGGTGCTTGGATTGCAACGTGCATTTGCGCGACTTGGACAAAGCGATAAATCTGCCGAGATGCTCGCACTTTTTGATCGTCTTGCGAACAATCCGCGATCATCGCTTGCGGAATTCAAGTACACGCGCATGGGTGCGCTTGGCGAAGTCATGCTGCCGACTTCCGCAGAAAGTGTGACTTCGCACGATGGGCAAACGCTTCCATCGGGTCCGCTCTTCGCTCCACCGACTTCGATGAAAATCTCCAATTGGGATGGACAGCGAAGGTCAAGCGGTTTGCAGTCAACGGTGGATATCGACGGTGATGGCCAGACGGATCTGATGTGGTGGTCTCGTGATGCGAAGGATCGCAGATCGCTTATGCCGCTCATGCCGGTCATGAAGACCAATGCATCCGAAGCATCTGAAGCATCTGAAGCATCCGAATCTTGGCGGGCAATTCCAGATCATCCTCTTGCGCGCATTCAAGGTGTTCAGCAATTGAAGTGGGGGGATCTCAACAATGATGGCCGCGTCGACGCGGTCGTGACGTCATCAATTGTCTTGAATAGTGATGAGCCAAAACGTACGTCGAAAACATTGTGGTACGAACAAGGCACCAACGATCAGTGGACAGATCGATCATTCGGTGAGTCGCTGCCGCAAGACGCCGCAGTGCTGGCACTCGCAGATCTCGATCACGATGGAGATGTCGATCTGCTTGTGGCGGACACAATGCAAGACAAAACAAACCATCTGCGCATTCTGTACAACCGACTTGATGGCACGTGGCAGTCTGTCGAGTTGCCGCTTGATTCTCAAAACCCCGTAACAAACGCTGCAATCATCGACATCGACCGTGATGGAGATTTGGACATCATCGCATCGATGGCGCAATTTGCGGCTTCGAGTGCTGCGGTCTTTGTCAACGATCGTCTCTGGTCATGGACTCGCGATAACAAAAAATACGGATCATTCGAATCGCACTTGATCATGGACGCAGTCGCATACTCACGCAACGAAGACGGCACGCCAATGCTTGCAGCGATTGAATACAGCTCGTATCGCGATGGAGGTCCAGCTGGCAACCTCGCAGTTTGGGCTTTCGAGCCGCAAGGTCCACGGCAGACTTCGAGTTCGTACTTTGGATTTGCAAATTGGCTTGCTGTCGTTGATGCTTCGGGAATGGGGCATCAAAACATAATGGTTGGCGGCACATTTCTCAATCGTTCGTTCAGTTTTCTTCGCAGCCCGATGGCATCGATCATTCTGTATGACGCAGCGGGGCAGCCAATCGAAGAACTGACGGAGCAAATGGGCAATCGATACGACCCACCAAAGCCAGCGATTCTCAGCGGAATCGGCGCAGTTTTGTTTGGCCATGACTTTGAGATGCGAGGTCCAGGCGAAGGTCGCGCACCAGTTGCAACGATTTCATTTCGCGGTCGCATCGATCCAGCGCAGCAGATGCGGACCAATGCAAGCGGCATCGGAACATCCGCTGTTGCCCGCATCGGCGGCGAGTGGGTGGCAGCGCGGCAATTGCCTTGGAACACATCGAGCGGACAGTCCACAGATCCGTGCGTGATCGGACTTGGACTTTCGCCTGTGATCGATTTTCTCTCTATTGATTGGCCCGACAATGTCACGCAAAGTGAAATGCAAATTCCAAAGGGAGCGCACACGATCGCCGAAACCCAGCGACAAATTTCCAGTTGCCCTGTGGTCTTCGCGTGGAATGGAACCAAGATGGGATTCGTGACGGATTCGCTCGGTGTGGGTGGCGTTGGGTTTCTCGCTTCTGTGACGCAAGACGAAAACGGTCATCTCTCGCCGGTATACGCACCGCCGCGGCCGTGGGAACGCATCGCAATTTCTTCTGACGCCATTGCCCCTCGAGATGGCAAATACGAAATCGCACTCAGCGAACCGATGGAAGAATTCACGGCGATCGACAGTGCGGCACTGAAGGTGTATGACTTGCCGCCAGGATGGAATATGTCGTTCGACGAACGCATGGGAATCAGCGATCCTCAGCCAACGGGCGCGGCAATCTTCTGGCGCGAATCCATGTTGCCAGTGCGTGCAACTGTTGCACACGGTGCGCTCGCTGCGATCGACCAAACGGATGCGGTGCGCACGCAAGACTTTGTTGCGGTTGATCCTGGGGAAATCGATTCCAGATTCATCGGGCGCACTTCCCAGATGTTTACGCTCTCGATTGAATTTCCACAAGAAATAGCGGCGGGCGGTGGGGACCCCGTTCTCTTGATGGATGGATGGATCGAATATCCGTATTGCTCTACGACTTTCGCAATGTGGCAGGCGCACGCTTTAACGTTGGCGCCGACATTCGAAGCGCTCGATCCTGCGACGGGTTTATGGATGACGCTCGTGAAGGAATATGGATATCCCGCTGGTATGCCGCGCGAAGCAGCGTTTCCAATCGCTCGAGATTCACTTCCTAAGAATTGCACCACGCTGCGCATCGTGACCAATCAAGAGTTGTATGTTGATCGATGTCGTATTGTTTGGTCGCAGTCCTGTCCGCAGGCGATCGAGCGCACGCTGCCGCTTCAGTCTGCAATCGTGCGCGCGAGTGGTTACGCACGGCGAATTCCCGCGCCGCAGCGCCGGCCGATTTATGACTATGAAGCGCGCGTGCCTCTGTGGGATTGTCGCAAGCAACCAGGTTGGTACACAGCAACGGGTGTGGATTGTTCTCCGCTCGTTACTGCAATCGATGATGCTGTTGCGATCTTCGCGGCGGGGGAGGAAGTGCGCCTGACATTTGACGCTGTTCAGCCGATGCTCGCCGCGAACTGGACACGCGTATTTGTTCTTGATCTCAACGGCTGGTGCAAGGACATGGATTTTCTCACGGGTGATGGTGCGACAGTTGCGCCACTTCCAGTGCGAGATGGATCAAGCGCACCTTCGCCCGATCGCGCCGCACTTCACGAACGATTCAACACGCGTTACGAAGCAGGGCGCTGACGGGGAGTTTTCGCACATCCTCACGAGAAGGGCTATTTTCTTTTCACTTTACTGCGTCTTTTATAGGCAGTGCATTGACTCGTGCTTGCAACATTTCAATCTTTGTATAAAAAGCATTCGACGAGTCAATGTCTAAGTCCTTCTTGATGAGCTGAAAAAACTGAAAAATCTTTTCGGTTTTCTCTTTGAGGATCTTGTCGTTTTCAAGTTGCTCGAAGAAAGATTTATCCTCCGTCATGATGCGCCCATAGATCGAAGCGCGATCCTCGGTGGCCACATTCATTCCATAGCGTTCCGCAAAGCCCGTCCGTTTTATGTTCTCTTTATAAAAAGCAGGTTGATCAAGTTCTTTCGGCTGTCCAAGTCTGTACGCAAATGATTCTTCATTCGAGCTATTCCAATTCGAGCCAAAAATAGGACCTCCTTCCACGGAGAATTGTTTGTCTATCAAATGGAAGAGTTCATGGTGAATCGTTCTGAGGAAAAATTCTTTCGAACTTGGCGTCTTTGGATCGAAACTACTCAGCCCATAGCCGAATGAAATGCGTGGGAGCCAACTGAACGCTTGTCCGGCAATCTTCGCGCCGCGAAAAGTAAATGTGTCGAGGACGTAGATATTTTCTACGCTCATTTTGGTGGCGATCTGCTCAGGGTATGAGCACAATTCCTCGCGGACGAAATGGATGAATTGT
>JBEELA010000192.1:0-2835 GCA_041168365.1 Planctomycetota bacterium | reverse complement strand
CGACGCCAGTTTGGTTGTCGTCACGAGGATCAATCCATCACCGTTCACCGTTCCGGCATAGACGGACGATCCCACCATCTTTCGTACGGGCACGCTTTCGCCAGTGATTGGACTTTGATCGACAGCGCTTTCGCCCTCGCTGACATCACCATCAACAGCGATTCGCTCGCCGGGCATCACGCGCACTTGATCACCGACCACAAGTGATTCGACAGGAAGTTCTTGTTCGATACCAGCACGCACAACGCGCGCAACCTTTGGCGTTAAAGTTCCAAGCGCACGAATTGCGTTTCGCGCACGATCGGTTGCGAGTCCTTCAAGTCCGTGACCTAAAGAAAACAGTAAGAGCAAGATCGCAGACTCTTCCCATCTATTGATAACGCCAGCGCCAATCGCAGCGACCAGCATCAAGAGATCGACATCCAATTGAAATCGAAAGAGTTGTGCAAAGGATCGAAAGGTGACGTGCCATCCACCAACTGCGCACGAAATCCACAACAGAATATGCGTGGTCAATTCGTCTGCACCGAATCGTGGCGCAATCACTCCTGCAAGCAAAAATGTTCCGCAGAGAATCGCTGACAATAAATCTGGATCTCTCAGCGGATTTCGATTTGAGTTGTCAGCTCGAGCGTGATTGTGATTACAACTCATCGGATTGGTCTGGTCGAATCAACTCAGAGTATGCACAGAATCAGATGGGTGTCTTGAATCCCATCGCACGCACTGCGCACCAACCAAGCGCTCCCTCGACGATCATGAACATTCCGCCCAAGATCGCGGCGGCACCAACAACCCACGGCCAATCGCCTTCGATTTTCCCCAAAAACTTTAACACGAGCAGAAGCCATCCCAGACCTTCGATGATCGCACCAATTGCGATTCGCATATTTCGTCCTCGTCGGTCGATGTTGCAAGTCAGTGGCATAATGCGAACTCCTAAAATGTAAATCTGAATGTCATTTCGTAGGATTACTTGATCGGATTCAAACGCATCTGCTCACTCACGATGTAATCCATCGTTACATAATCATCCTGCGTCCATTCTTTGCCTGAACTGAAAGTATCCATGCGATCGGCGACTTTTCCGATGTCTGCTTGAACTTTCGCAACTGCATCCAATTGCGCTTGAGTGGCTTCTGCTCCACGCAACTCCATTCGCAGCGCAGATGATTTGACATAGAGCGCTTGACGCTCGGCAGCAAGCCTTGTGAATTCCTTGAACTTTCCACTCTTTGCCATCTTTGCATACTTCACCATTTCAGGTGGAATGTCCGCTTCGGGAGTTGTGGCAGGTGCTGGATCAGTTGCTGGTGTTTCGGCTGCTTCTTTAGCAGCATCTACTTTCTTTTTCTCTTGAACTGGTGGCTTCGCAGCTGGCGTTTTCGCCGCGGGCGTCTTGGCGGGAGTTTTTGCAGCGGTTGTCTTCGTTGTCGGAGCCTTCGTCCCTTCACTTGCCTTATCAGTTGTCTTGTCCGTTGTTACTGGCGGCGTGGTAGGCGGCGTCACCGGAGGGGTGACAGGTGCGGCAGGCGGCGCAGTTTGCTCAAAAAGCGAGAAGAATGCACTCGCAGTCGAACCTCCGACAAGAAAACACGAGAGTGTTGCGGTCAGCAAGGTGTTAGTTTTTTGCATTGGATAAGAATACCTCCGTCCGCCTGCACAAAGCACTTGATTTGCCAACAATTTTCCATTGGCGCAACCCATGTTTGCGTATAAAAAAGTGATTGCTCGGCGAATTTTTGCGGATACTCTTTCCTGTATAGATGAAGCAGTTCACTTTCCCATCAAGTAAAAAGCCATCTCGATTCTTTGGAGAGTCGCGTGGATTCACAGTGACTGAACTTCTTGTCGTCGTCGCGATCATCGCGCTGCTTCTCGCATTGGTCCTCGTCGGCTTTCGCAAAGCAAAGTTGTTGGCAAAATCGATGTCTTGCCTTTCCAATCAGCGGCAGATTTCGTTGGCTCAGGCAAGTTATGCCGCCGACAACGGAGGGGCGTATGCGAGCAATCGGACTTCGCCAGATGGAAGTTTTACTTACACACTGACCAACAGCTGTGGTTCATTCCCCATTCTGATCAATAAGGGGAACACGAATGCAGACTCCTATCACAGTTGGACAGCGTCATACGGCGCGAATATGAACGCCTCCAAAGAATTGGAAACAGCATTGACTTCCGGGCGACTGTTTTCATATATAGGGTCAGTTCCAGTTTATAAATCACCGCTCGATCCAACGGATCGATTTCGCAGCTATTCCCTCAGTTCTTTCGTCGGAGGAGTTGTTCCAGAAGATTCGCAAGAGTGGTCGACTAAATTTAGCCCTTGGTTCTGCAACCAAGGGGTGACTCCACGAGAATGGGTTTCGACGCATGTTGTGCATCACAAGTTTCCATCGCAGACACTTATGTCAATCATCGAAGACGATAGTGATGGATTTGCATACAACAATCAAGGTTGGTGTATTGATGTGCGACCACCGCTTGGTTCCATCGCTCCACCAGGAACGCCAAATCCAGGTCAATGGGGTAATACTGGCGGTTGGGAAGGTTGGATCGATTGGCCCGCATTCTGGGAACCAACCAACATTACATATAGCTATGTCGATGGTTCGACCGAGTCGTATTCAATGCAGAACAAATCGATCGTTACGTCCATTCAAGGACCACCTGGAGCTGGAATCGGTCACAGATACGCTCAACCCGCCGACAGCGCTGCAACCGGACCTTGGCGCCGTGATTGGATGCATTTTCGAGACCGACTGATGCCTGGGGTGATCCCTCCAATGATCCCTCGATACCAAGCAGAATGAATTTTCCTTGAGCAATACTCGG
>JBEELA010000191.1:0-6596 GCA_041168365.1 Planctomycetota bacterium | reverse complement strand
CTTGAAATCCAGAATGCACCCAACCGCGCAACATGCGCGCTCGATCCGCCGGCAGCAATCCAGCTTCGACCAGGAACGCAATCACACGCGCGCGAAACAACTGCTCCAGCTCGGCGTGATTTCCGGCGAGGTGCGCGTCTGTCGTGCCGCGCTGTTCTTGAGCGAGTTCGCCAGCGAATTCTCCAGTAAGTTCTCCTGCGCGCATCACATGAAACTTGCCCTCGCGATCAAACAAACCATCCGCCACCAACGCGTGCAAGTGCGGATGAAAGTCGAGATATTCGCCGAATGTGTGGATCGCCATGACGATGGCTGGAACGCCGTCATGCACTGTTGTGCCAACGCCGTTCGCGTCGCCGAACGCATCACGCTGAAAGTCACTCACGCATTGATGCGCGATGCGACAGAGTTGCTTGAGTAGTCCGCGGTGAAATCAGATTTGGCGTCAGCCCGACGATATTGAGTAGTGCAAGACGTTGTGACACTTAAGAAGTTTATGTTCAAAGCAAACTGACGGGCGCGGGTTATTCAGCTTCCAGCAATGCGGCGCTGAAGCCAGCGCGTGAAGAACCAAAGAAAAATGCATGCAATACTTATGAATGTCGCTTGCAACATTGCGGCACTTGCGGCGTCAAGCAGTGCGAGTGCGGCAATAAGGGCTGCGATTCCAGCTGGTCGGCGAGATGGATGCGACACAGCAGCACGAAACGCGCGCGTTGCGGCAATGATGAACCACACAGCAGCCAAAGTTGCGAGGGAAAGATTGATAATGCTCACGGCCCAATATGGCAATGTCATGTATCCAGAAAGTACGGGCACACTAAGAATCGAAAGTGACTTCAAGAAACTGATGGCGATCATTTGTTGAATGAGCATCACCAATGCTGGCGTGATCGCTATCGCAGCAAGAAACGGCGAAGCACGACGCATGCGTTTCGAGAGAGGGCGATCGCCAATAGGTGGTACTTGAGTCAGGCTGCATCCGCATTCAGGGCAAACTTTTGGGCCGATCGTTTTCAGCGGATACGCGCAGCGACTGCAGCGATATTCAGCTCCTTCGCTTGACATCTCTTGGCGCGCAACAATCGAAAGCATGATTGTGTGAATCGCAATCATGAGTGGAGGGAGGAACAGAATGAGCGAACTCCCAATGAGTATGGGTGCAAAGCGACTGCTTGTCCAAATCATTCCCACTGTTCCACTTGGTACCAAGATCGACATCGCAACTGCGATCGGAACAAGAAATCGACAGAGCGCAAGAAAGCCAATCGCAAAGGGCGTGCGCTTGTGAAGCAGGTTGTATGCAATGAGTGAAAGCGCGATAAGAAGAACAGGCGCATTCAGCGCAAAGTGTCCGATCCGGATGGACTCCGTAGTACTGGGATCGAATCCAGAAGCAGTCAGGTCGAATGGATCCTTGATCATCATGTCGACAGCCCACCAAAGTGCCGCGATGACTGAAATGACACACCAAATTTTGGCCAGCCTTTGCAGCATGAACGATCGCGTTGAATCGGCATAGGCCAAGAGCCAGATCCCGATGAGCGCTGCGACCGCGACGGGGATCGGAGTCGCAGCGAATGTGGGCCGTAAGAAAAATCCGAGCAGCATGAGAACAATGAACGCAGTCCACGCCCATGGCAAACGAATTCGACCGGCAGCGATCGGGCGATTCGGGCGCTCGATTGCGTCAACATCGCGATCGACGATGCCGTTGAGAACCATGCCGGCGGTATAAAAAGCACACATGCCAAAAATGACCGCAATAGTGGCGCCCTGAAAGGTGAATGCCGTCGCTGCGGCAGCTTCCATTGAAAGACCAATCGCAATTCCAACCAGCGAGTCAGTCACGATCGTTGGCAAGTTGGAGATGCGTGCAAGGTCGAGCCAGTCACGAACTGCAGAGTTTTTTTGGAGAAGAGTCATTTGTGCATTCCGTGAACAGCCATCTGAGCGCGTGTCCAGATCAGTTCATCGGCAATACCACGCGCCAAACTGTCGCGGCGAAGGTTCATTGGCAGAACATTCCATGCGTATGTTTCGACCTCGTAGTGTCGGATGCCATCTTCGGGCTTGACCGCAGCGAGGAACTCACCAATTTCACGGCGCGTTGTGCCGAGTGGCCCGAGAAATTCTGTGTCGACTGGAACATGAAAGTGAACCCGCCATACGCCATTTGGCGCTTCATCAAAGGCACGTTCAAGGTCATCAAAGAAATGCACTTCGCCTGCTCCATCGAGGACACACGTTTGATGCAGAAACTTTGGTTCGTCGAAGGCGCGAAGTGCTCGGAAGGCGCGCTCTGATCCGTCGCATGTGATCGCACTCGAAACCTGCACTTTGCCGATTCGCACTCCACCACGTCGATATGTTTCAAGCGCCTCTACCTGCGGCTCAAACATCACGGCACTGTGACAGATGTCGTGGCAGACGCGAAGATATCTGCGAGGATCTTGGAGAGCGGCACTTGGACGAATACATTGGTCAAAGAAATCGACCATCTGTTTCGCACGATCGATCACGCATCCTGGTTCTGGTTCGAGGTCGAGATGGATGCACACACCAGTTGAATCTTCAATCCTCTTTAAGTGCCGCGCGACTTGTTCCAATTGCGCAGATGCCAAGCCAACACTCGCGCCGCATCCTTCTTGTGTGAATGTCGATCTCCATCCAAGCGGCAATGTCGAGATCGAGCCTTCACCAGCGATGTCGGGAGCGATTGTCACATCAGGCAGAAGTCCTGCAAGAATGTCTGCGAGTGAGATGGTGTATAGCGCGCGGCGCACATCGGCCCAGTGCGGTTCATAGACGGATTTTTTTCCTCTGCCCGCGTGAAAATCGCCGTATGGAAATCCATTCATCGTGAAGACAACAAGCCCGCGATTGAAAAGCCAATCTCGCAATCGTGCAATTCCATCAGGATCGTCGACAACTTCTTGCGCGGCGCGCGCGCTGAGCCACAATCCAATCGGCATCAGCCCAACTGGCTTTACGAATTGTCGAACAGCCGTTGCATGACGATCGAGTGCTTCGAGCGTTGTGGCAAGCGTGGTACCGCTGTGCACATTTGTGCAGTAACCAAGAACAAATGGATTCATCGGATAAGCGTTGCCAATTTGTGTGCGCGTGCTGCGTCGATCAATCGCGCGATGATCGCATCTCCCATAATTGGGTCCTTCGTTCTTTCTGGATGCCACTGCACACCAAGATAAAAAGGTTTGCTCGAATCTCGAATCGCTTCAAGCACGCCGTCGTCACTCCATCCGATTGCCTCGAATGGTCCGCAATCTTCGAGCGCTTGATGATGCCAACTTGCAACGGGACCGCAACCGATTTCGCTTTCGACCATGTGTGGATTATCAAATTTGTGTCGATCTGCATCAGGTTTCAGATCATGAAGATGTTGAATGATTGGGCATCCTGCATGAACTCCCATCATCTGCATACCGAGACAAATGCCAAGGACTGGTTTTTCTGGTCGCATCTTCAATGCATCAAGCAGCGCAAATTCTGCAGCTTGTCGATCGCTTTCCATAATTTCTGACTTTGGGTGCATTGCAACACCAAATGGCCGAGTGTCGATGTCATCGCCACCAGTCATGATGATGCCATCAACAACATCAATCATCGCGGCGCGCAAACTGGCGATTGCCGGCAGCATGATTGGCGTACCTCCCACGCGTAAGACAGCATCGATATACGTTCCCTTGACCTCGTGTCGAAGTCGACCCTTGTCGTCACGCACAAGATTTGCGGTCAAGCCAATGATTGGATTCGTCATAGACACATTATGATCGAAGGATGCTTGCTTTGGGAATCGTCCTCATGCTGCAATCCGCGACGCCTGCTGGGGCGGCTGCAGTCACACAGAATGCAGCGATCAAGATGGTCGACGGTTTCTCTCAAGCCGAGCGACAAAGTGGGTGTGCAGAATTCGACGATTCTCGGAGGACTGAGTGGAGTTATCTTCCCGGCGAACGATTTGGAGTGAGACTGGACGAGCTTGATGAAGATTCGCGGTTGGATTTGGATGCGCTGCTGCGTTCGGTGCTTTCCACGAAGGGAATTTTAAAGTTCGAGGGCATCCGCGAGCTCGAGGCGTTCTTGGGCAAGAGCCAGCCTGAGCGATATAACGAAGGTGCGTACAAGCTGGCTTTTTTTGGAACGCCAAGTAGGCCAAATTCGTGGGGATTTCGTTTGGAAGGTCACCACCTTTCTCTGAATTTTACGGCACCAATAAATGCGTTTGTCGTGACGCCAATGTTTATGGGATCTGCGCCATTTCAAGTTCCCAGTGGAGCGCGAGCAGGGGATCGACCACTCGGCGAGGAGCGAGATCTTGCATTCTTGTTGTTGCGGTCGCTGACACCAGAACAAAAAGCAAAAGCGATTCTTGGGACAAATGTTCCAACGGACATCATCGTAAATCCAGCAACTGCGAAGATGGATTCGCCGATGGGAATCACATTTGCCGACATGACTGTCGATCAACAGAAGCGTGGGTCGGCATTACTTCGAGTATTCGCTGATCGACTCCGTTACGATTTCGCCGATGCAGAAATGAAACGCATCGCCGACGCTGGCATCGAACAGATGCATTTTGCTTGGATCGGCGCTGACGATGAAACGAAGCCGCACTATTACCGACTTCAAGGACCAACAACGATTATCGAATTTGATTGCACAAGTGGAACTGCGGATCATGTCCACACAATTTGGCGTGACCCAGCAAATGATTTTGCCACAAACATTTTGCGCGCTCATTTGCAAGAGGACAATCATTCGCACGCACCTTCGCAAGTTCGCACGCCCGTGCTAGTCCCCACACCAGCTTCCGCAACAAAATAGTTTTTATTCCACTGGCCGCGCGTTGAGTGTGTAATACGCATCCGCGTGAAGCAAAATCTCCGCCTTCGCACTGCGAATTCCATCTGCGTGAAGTTCGTGAACGAAACCATCGCGCATTCCATCGACGGCGAGTTCCACAGTTCGTCCATCATCGCTGACAGAGAGTGGGCGTACGACAAGTTTTTCTGTATCAACTTCTGGACTTCCGTATGGCGCGTGCAGCAGATATGTGTACGAACTCATTCGATATGAATCTGGATTCATCGCTGTTGCGCGATCGACTGGCTCTGTGAATTCCAAACGAAAGCCCGCGGGGCGCGCACGCATTCGCAAGATCTCGAATGGAGTTTCTCCACTCCAACGCATGCGCTGAAGTCCTTGCGTTGCTTCACCAAGCGAAGCCCATCCACGATTCGTTTCGCCGCAGAGCAGCGATCCATCTTTGTCCCACGCAAGTCGAATGATTCCGCAATCAAACCCACTACGAAACGGAAAGCATGCGCCTTGCCATTGGCCGCCGACTTTTTCCAGATCGACCCGCATGAGGCATGCAGAATATTGATCAGAGATGATGATTTGATCCGCAAAGGGTCCGAACTTTCCGTTGGTTGTGTCCCACACGAACTGCCCTGCACTTCGGCCCATTTTGTCATATGGAAACCACACCGCAGGCAAGACAAGCGTTGGCATTTGTTTCTGCGCTTCAATGATGCGCTTTCCATCTGGATAATCCGCCGGCGCTTCTTCGCCTTTCATCGGTCGCTTTGCACCAAGCGTGTCCGGAGAGCCGTCTGTCGTTGGGACTGGATATGCAACTTTCGATTTCGGATTGAACGTGTCGAGAATGCCAAATGGATGTCCGTGCCAACTTCCTTCTTCGAGCACTGAAAGTTTATTCGTCGGACACCACTCTCCTTGATTATCGCTGTAGAAAAATTCGCCGCTTGGACTGCGCGCAATCCCACACGGTGAACGCAATCCCGCCGCAATCGGAGTGATCGAACCATCAGGCGCAATCTTGAGCGCCCATCCGCGCCACGCAGGTGCACCGAAAGGTTGCGAACCAAACGCGCGATTGAGAGTGACCCACGCATTTCCATCATCATCAAAGACTGGCCCGAAACAATATTCGTGATAGTTGCCAGAGATGCTCCACGCATCCGAGATTGTTTCAATCCGATCAGCGCGACCGTTCTTGTCCGCATCGCGCATGCGTGAAAGTTCTCCGCGCTGCGTGATATAAATCCAACCGTCGCTGACACTCTGGTTCTTGTCAGTAAATTTTTGTGCAAGTCCAAGTGGTTCTTGCAAGCCATCGACAAAGAGAGACCACTTTGGATCCGCAGTCGATGCGCCTGCGATCGTCCATACTTCGCCGTGGCGTGTACTGACCATGATTTGATCACCGTCCATCGGAAGAATGCCAGTGACTTCAGCGACGATTCCTTTGGGAACTGGAATCGTTTCGATTTTCCAATATCGCGCTTCACGCTTTGGAAATCTCGCTGGCACAACACTCACCATTTTCTCTGGCGTCTTTGGTTCATCTTGCGCGCGCAATGTTGGTGTGACCAAAAAAATCACCAGAGCGGAAGAAAACAAAATGAGCGTTTGAATTTTTTTCACCATGCATACTCCAACCGAATGCGCGCCTCATATGGTCGCTCGGGATCTGAACCAGTTCGAAATCCAACAGGCACAAGTAATTCACGAGGACTTGTTGGATTGTTCGCATCACTTTTCCGTAC
>JBEELA010000190.1:0-3280 GCA_041168365.1 Planctomycetota bacterium | reverse complement strand
TACTTCATCAGGTGCATTGTTCAGCGTCACATCATCGGCCGGGAGCGGAACCCTCGTGAATGTTCCAACTCAAATCACGCCAGCGGCGTGGTCAAACACTGGCAGTTGGACTGGAACAAATGCTTCGGTGACTTGGGCAAACGATATTCAAGGATGGAATTCGACAACCTCAGCGGGATTCACCAATGGAAATATTGTGATTCGAAACAATACCTCTGCTGCGCAAGACTTTGCCGTCACTATTGCAATGCTTGGAACGGCAACTGGTCCTTTGGTTGCTGCTGGATCAGTCGGCGGACAATATGTCAACGGGTCTGCATCGCTCGGAAGTTTGACAAGCACTGGTGCGCTGTGGAGCGCGGGAATTGACGGCGCAACCGTCAACACACAACTCAATAATGCGCTCTTCTTTGCGCAACCTTTCCAAGTGATTTCTCTAGGAAGTTTCAACTTCAGCAATCTTGCAATTAATTCGATCACTGATCGAGCCTCAATTCGTTTCTCACTTCGCCTCTCTGCTGGCGGTGAAGCGAGTTTCACAAGCGCGTTTTCATTCCAAGCCATTCCCGGACCAGCATCGCTGGCATTGATCGGTTTTCTGCCGATTATGCGATCACGACGACGACGCTGATCGCATTGAATCAGATTCGCAATTCTTTTGATTGCGGAAGATCAGACAAACTCGAAAGTCCAAAGACCTTCAAGAATTCACTTGTTGTTCCATAGAGCATTGGTCGACCAAGTTCTTCAGCGCGACCAACAATGCGAACAAGTCTTCGTTCGAGCAACCCACGCAAAACTTCGCCGCATGCAACACCGCGAATCGCTTCAATTTCAGATCGTTGAATCGGTTGTCGATATGCGACAATGGCAAGCGTTTCAATCGCAGGCTGAGTCAATCGTGTTTGTTGCTTCTCACCACGCAATCTCGCCACAACAGGAGCGAATGCTGGCAATGTCAGAACTTGTCTGCCGCCGGCAACTTGTTCAACTTTGAATGCACAGCCAGTCGCGAGATAGGTGGCATTCAACTCTTCAACAGCGTCTCGAATTTGCGTGGTTGATTTGCTCTTGCCAGAAACGCCAAGTAAATCTGCGATGCGTGAATCCGAGAGCGGTCGATCAGCAGCAAACAATAAAGCTTCAATCCTTCGCAACAAAGGAAGATCGGCGCATGGAATCTCTTCAACATCCGCCGAAGGATTCACAGCACCTAAAACCTGCTCGGCTCCTTCAACTTCGACAGTTGGCTTCGCACTCATAATTATCGCCGACGTGATGCGGTCAGGCGCGCGCGCGCAAGTGATTGTTCGTTCTCGATAGATTCTCTTTGAGCAAGAGTCAACGGCTTCTCATTCACCGCATTCACTTTCGCATCCGCTTGCGCAACTTTCTTCTGCGCATCTTCTGGGTTGATCTCAGACGCAAGTTCTGCACCATCTGCCAAGAGCACTAATGAGTTTTGATTCATTTGTGCAAATCCGCCAGCAAGCACATATTGCGTGCTTCCTGCTGCGCTGTCGATGCGACAAACTCCGCCGCCCAACTTGGACAGAAATGGAGAAGCCCCTCGCATGACGCCCTGCTGGCCATCAAATGCTTGAAATGAAACGTATTGAACTTCTTCGTCAAGAACAGCTTCAGATGGAGTCACGATTTTGCAGTGAAATGTTGTCATAAAATAGTTGCCAAAGTTTGATACTAACCGCTCTTCGATGCTGGTGGAAGACCTGAAAAAGGTGGCGGTCCCTGTAAGGCCAGATTGTAATTGCGATAGCGTGAATCCAGAGTCACTTCCTGCAAAATCCATGGGGCAAGCCACTTTGGAATCTCGAAATGATGATCAGTGGTCGGTAACTCGACTTCCGCTAATACCAGAGAAAAGTCGGCAAATTCGTCAATTTCCCAAACCAAATCTTCGGTAGGAATACGGTGGCGTTTCTTACAAACCCTGCGACCAATTGTGGCCGGCCATTGTTGATTGAAGGAAACAGCGGTGATCTGAGTTTCGCTCTCTTGGCGAACAAGTCCTGTTCCAGTTTTATGGTTCAGATGGAATTGTTCGCTTGCATCTGGCAAAACGGTACGACGAATACGGCCCATCGGGGAACCATCGCCACCAACGAGATATCCCTGATCCAATTGCCAAATCGAATGGCCTGCCGGCAGCTTTGGCAATCCACGAAGCAACCAGACTCGTTCGATTTCCAAACCTTCCTTCACGACGATTTTCCCGCTGTTTTTCCAGAAGACTTTCCTGAAAGACTTGACCACTGCGCGACAAAGTCGGCAAGAACAAGCTTTTGATTTACATTCGCATGCAAATTTCTTTCTGCGTCAGCGATGAGATCCGGAACCTTCGCCCAATATTCCAACCTGTCCGGAGAGTTTGCGCTCGAACGCATTCGGCGCAGAACCTCTGAACCAATCACTGAAAACATCACTCCAGTTGCGCGCCGATTTGCTGCTTCTTTACTTGCGTTTTCATTTCGCTTGACCGCCGCTTCTGCAACCTCTGATGCGAAATCATTCATTCGATCACTCATGGCGAGTGGAAAATCTCCGCGTTCCAATTGATCGATCATTGGTAAGAGATCGGCGTGTAATAATTGCAATCCAAGTTCGACCGCTGTCACTGCGGCGCCAGGAGATCCCGCTGCGTACATCTGCACAAATTCGCGCGCCGCGCCGTTCACCTCACCGAGATTTGCGTCGAGCCATCCAGACATCTGCGCCTGCGCAAGTGGAAAAAACCCAAGCGTTTGACAACGACTCCGCACTGTTGGCAATAATCGATCCAAACTATTTGTCACCAAGATGATGACTGTCCCTGGCGGTGGTTCCTCCAGTGTCTTCAAGAGAACATTTTGGCCATCTGTTTCCAAGCGCTCTGCTTCGTCGATGATGAAAACTTTTCCAGAGCCCATCACGCTTGATCGATAGACAGCGGCGTCAATTCTCGCGCCTCCACTTGAAACTCCACCAATCATGTGCTCCCGCAAAAGCGCGACAGGAATATTGTTCTGCTTGCGATCGCGCAATTCTCGATCTGCACTCGAACCGGCAAGTTCTGCACGAATGATCCGAACATCAGGATGTGTACCCGCCCGCAGAAACGTGGCGCTTGGAGAATGTAAGTTTGGAGCACATTTGGTTCGCTGGGCATCGCCAGAAAGTGGATCTATATAAACAGCCGCCACACGCAATGCTGCGGTGCACTTGCCAACACCTCTTGGTCCATGAAAAATCCAAGCATGCGGGAAATGGCCAGATCCAAGCG
>JBEELA010000189.1:0-3921 GCA_041168365.1 Planctomycetota bacterium | reverse complement strand
ACTCCGATCAGCACGCTTCCAATGACAAGCGTCATTGCAATCACCAGCGGGATTGGATTGATCGAGCGCTTCATAGAAAAAACACGCTTCCACATGGGCGGAGTTGTACACTTGAAGCATGTTGAGTGTGATGATCCTCTCTCTGGTCATAAGCCAAAATGCCCTCGATGGAAATTTGCAGGGGGGCAACGGTGGAGCGCTTGATAGCTCGCTCCAGCAGGGAAGTTCCTCCAACGCCCCTCGCGCGAAACAAGATTATCGATCAAGAAATCTTGTGGTCACAGGCGATGTTGCCGGCGGGCGTGGCTTCCGAGGTTCGGTGGGCTATACCGCTGCAGATGATTTTCGCGGTGCAACAGGCGGCGAGACAACGCAAGCATTTCGTGCAAATGCTTCAACAACAAGCGCAAGGTCTCTCGCTGCAATTCCAATGAACGATCGTTTCAGCGTTGCGACTGGAATCGGCGCAACTGCATATCGCCGCGATTTCGTAACGTCTGGAATTGGTAGTACCACGGCATCAGGCGCAGTCTCGGGTACGAGTCGTGCTGGATGGGACAGTGCATTGACCACTCCAACTGCTCAATCTGCTGCGAACAATTCCAGAATGCAATTGGACATGATGACAAGACAATCTGCTACTGCAATGGATCTGTCGTCGATGTATCAACCGACAACGCTGTCTTTAATGCAGACGGCTGATCGACGTCCCTTACGAATCATCGCAAGTCCCTTCATCGGTATTGTTGCTGTTCCCGGTAACGACATGATTGAGTCACTCAATCTTGGTGTGTATGGCAGCGCACTCATGCGCGCGGACCTGCGTTCGGGTCGAGTGAACAGTAAAAAACTTCAACGCTCCTATTTATCTGGACTGGTGAGCCTGGATAGCGATGAAAATAGCGCGATGGCAACTGGTTCAAAATTAGATACCCAAAGCCCATCAAGGGCAATTGGAGCTCCCACGGAAAAGAGCGACACACGACAAGGGATACGCCAAATCACACAAGTTGCTCAAGTAAAAACTCCATACGACCGCATCTTGACTGGGGTTGGAAATAGATACAAGAGATCACAGGGTGAGCAAGTAGAAGAAGGCACTCCTGTCGACTCAAATTCTTTGCGTGAGACTGGAGAGATTATCCAAAGTCTTCGTGACGGATTCGATATGAGACCTGCTCTGCCTGTCGACGAGACGGAGCGCATGCTTGGCTCTCGAACAGCGAAGTCGTCAACTGGTCAAGAATCCAGTCCACCACAAACAACCGAAACCGCTCCACAGTCTGGTGCAACTGATTCATCGAATGCGCCGAATGCACCGAAGCTTGACAATGCAAATCCAACTCAATCATCGTCGGGTGACACATCAAGGCCGCAATCGAAGCCGGCTCATCGATTGACTGGTGACGAAGCCTATTTGATCTTGGCTCATGGCCAGACAATGTCTGAGCTCACAGGCGGCACGAAAGAAGCGCTCGACACGATGCTTCGTGCGGGTGATGAATCAATGCGCAGCAAGCATTACCTCACTGCTGAAAGAGCTTTTATCTCGGGCTCGTTGATCGCTTCTTCCAATCCTCTTCCGATTGCCGGAATGGCGAATAGCCAAGTTGCTGCTGGGCTGCAAATTTCTGCCGCGATGACACTACGCCGTCTCTTTATGACATGGCCTGAGATGATTGACACGAAATACAGTCTCGACATTCTTGGCTCTGAAGAGCGGCTGCAAGAAATTGCTGCGGACTCGCTGAAGATGAGTGAAGGGTCGAAGTATGCGACTGATTATGGTTTGGTCGCTGCGTATATTGGCCATCAACTTGGCGATTCAACTTTGATGGAAAAAGGGCTCACAATCATGGCGCTGAATCCAAGCGAACAGGGGCTCATCGATGCTTTACGAGTGATTTGGATGCGACCAGTCAATATTTCGGCGCCCGTCGTACCTGCAGAAATTGTGCCTGTTCCCGCGCCGGTTCATGCACCGGCGCCCGTCACTGGCGAAGTGCGTCCGTAGAACTGACGCCAAGATTTTCATAGATCTTTCGCGTCGCATCGCTGCGGTTGAGCGTGTAAAAGTGAATCCCGCGCACGCCGTGATCTAACAAGTCGCGACACTGTTCGGTTGCCCAGTGAATTCCGACTCGACTCACAGCATCAACATCATCTTGCGCACGTCGTACTGCACGCAACAGCGCTGCAGGAAACTTCGTTCCGCCAGCCAACTCGGCCATGCGCTTCAGTCCAGTCACTGTTGTGATCGGCATAATTCCTGCAAGAATCGGGGTCTTGATTCCGGCCAATTCGCATCGTTCACGCCAATCATAAAACGCATGATTGTCGAAGAAGAGTTGTGAGATGATCAAGTCGGCGCCGGCATCACATTTCGCTTTTAAATGATCCATTTGCACGAGAGTATTAGGAGTTTGGGGATGTCCTTCCGGATATCCCGCCACAGCGATGCCGAATCCGCGCGGATCGGGATGTCGTCCAGACTGAGCAAACGCACGAACTGCTTGAACGAGATCCGATGCATAAGAATAATCGTTCGCAAGTGCACTCGTCCCTTTTGGTAAATCGCCACGTAGTGCAAGAATGTTGGAAACCCCAGCTTTGGCATAGCGCAACAAGATTTGATCTATGTCTTGCGCCGAGTGATTGACACATGTCAAGTGAGGCATCGCATCGAGTTCAGCCTCTTTTCCGATTCGCACGACAAGATCGTGAGTGAATTGTCGCGTTGATCCGCCAGCGCCATATGTCACCGAGACAAATGATGGCTTCAGTTTGCCAAAATCTGTGATGGTTGTGAAGAACGAATCCCAGCCAGCTTCGTTCTTCGGTGGGAAAAACTCAAAACTTGCTGTGAATGAGTCGCGCGCAAGAACATCAACGAGATGCATACGGACACTCTAGCACTAGAATGATTGAGTGCCACCAACTGTTCGACGAATCCCACGACCAACTGCGCAACGACTCAGTTTGTACTTGCGTGAAATTCAACCCTTGATCGCCCAAGGGCAATCGATACTCAGTTCACGCGAATTGGGGGAAAAACTGGGAGTTTCTAGCGCGCAGGTTCGCAAAGATCTTGCATGGGTGGTTCAATCACGGCAAGCCACTGAAGCCGGTCGATCTGGTGTGGGTTACAACTGCGTCAACATGGACGAATCGATTCGTCAGGTCATCGGAGCGCATCGTCGGCGGTCCACTGTCTTAGTAGGGGCAGGCAATATCGGTCGTGCGCTATTGGCGTATGGCGGATTTGCACAAGAAGGTTTTTCAATCACTGCCATTTTCGACTCGAGCTCACGGATGCAAGGCAAGCGGATCGGTACTTTGATGGTTCAACCGATGAGCGCACTTCGCAAAGTCATTCGAACAAATCGGGTCGCAATTGGTATTCTCGCAGTCCCTCGTTCTGCTGCGCAAACTGTCGCCACACAATTATGCGAAGCAGGGATTCGAGGAATCCTGAACTTTGCACCGATAAGAATTTCAGTCACACCAGGAGTCAGCGTGACCAATATTGACATGACTGTCGCGCTTGAGCAACTTTCAATGGACATTTCAATTCTCGATCAATTGCGCATGAATTCAGAAGGGGCTGCATGAATTTGGGACAACAACGAACCGTGGCAATTGTCGGACTTGTCGCAATTTTGTTCGCATTGGGTTGTAATCCAACTGTCTTTACCCCAAATCAGAATGATGAACTGAGGCGCCAAGTTCGTGATTTGGATGAGCAAGTGAATGCAGCCAAGGCGAAGCAGGTCGAACTTGAACAACAACTTGCTCAATCGGCGAAGTCGGCGGAAGAAAAGTCCTCGATTGACCCTGCGATTCTCGCAGCAACCCCACATGTTGTAGCGGTACAAATTGGGGGATCGAGTGGCTATGTGGCATCGAAAGTAGGAGTTGAGA
>JBEELA010000188.1:0-6693 GCA_041168365.1 Planctomycetota bacterium | reverse complement strand
CCGCCGCAAGCGACGCGGGCATTCCATTGGTATTGGCTGGCCACACGCACGGCGGGCAAGTTGCGTTACTCAACAAGCCGCAGAAAAACATGGCGCTTGCGCACCGACACTCAAGCGGATTTTATGAGCAGGGCGTGAGCCGATTGTTTGTGAACGTTGGCGCGGGCGCGTGGTTTCCGTATCGGCGCAACGTGCCTGCGGAAATTGTGGTGCTGGTTGCGCGGCGGGGGTGAGAGCATTCCAGTATCAGTCAATCGGCACTCGCCTGGCAATTTTTAGCTTCACCACAAACACCAAAATTTCTTCAGCAATTAAATCAAAGTCGTCAACGCGGCAAATTACATGTGCCAATCATGACCAAGCATAAACCTCGCTCTATGCTTATTGGCGTGAGGATGCGATCCACATTTCTGCTGATTGGCGCATGTGTTGCGCTTGAATTTTTCTGCGCATGCGAACCGAACCGCAAAGATCCGGTCGTGCCTGGCGATCCACCGCCTGCGAATGCGTACACCGACGAAGAAGCAACGCCCGACGGAATTGGCCGCACATATTTCGGCCGCGAGATTGCGCAGGTCATGGGACACCCTGCGATCTATTGGCTTGAGCGCAACTCGCGCGAAGCTGAAGAACGAACTGATGTATTGATGCAACTTCTTGGCGTGAAAGATGGCGATGATGTCGCGGACATTGGTGCAGGAAGTGGATATTTCACTTTGCCACTTGCGCGCGCAGTCTCACCAAGCGGAATTGTCTTCGCCGTGGACATTCAACCAGAGATGATCGAATTTCTCGCCGCTCGCGCGCGGACAGAGAATGTCCAAAACATCAAACCTATCTTGGGCAAGATCAACGATATCTGTCTCGCGCCACAAAGTGTCGATCTTGTTCTGCTGGTCGATGCGTATCACGAGTTCGATCATCCGTGGGAGATGATGCGATCAATCGCACGCGCCCTTCGACCAGGAGGCCGAGTTGCGCTTGTTGAATATCGAGGAGAAGACCCAGAAGTGCCGATCAAGCCGCTGCATAAAATGACGCAAGAGCAAGCGCGCATCGAACTTGAAGCAGTGGGATTGATCTTTGAACGCAACGATTCATCCCTTCCAATCCAACATCTCCTTTGGTTTCGAAAGCCAAACCAATGAATAGTCCATCAACATCTTCACTCTACATTTGCGCACTTTTCGCCTAACCCTTCCACTGTTTCGCGGCATAGGCAGATCATCCAAAACATCTTGCGGCATGTTGGCTTCGGGGTGGCGGTCAGTCAGTCAGTCAGTCAGTGGTTCGCAACACTGAAAAAGCCAGTTTTTATGAATTAATCGCCAAAAGAACCAATTGAACAGCTTAAAAAAAATACAAATAATCACACATTTTATTTGTACTCATGATTTACGGGGTTAGATTTGGTTTTCACTAGTTATCGATTTTTTATTTCATTACTCCATATATTTTTAGAAAGTTAACACATATGTTTTTCAAATTTTCATCTATCGCAGCGTCGGTCCTTGCAATCAGTAGTTTCGCCAACGCCGCCATCGTCTACTCCAATGTCTCCCAAACCGCTCAGCCTGTGAGTCCTGTCAGTATCTCCATCGCAGACAAGACATTTGAAGTTGGCTTTGTACAAGGGTACAACTTTGCTTATGTCACTACAACGTCTGTAGGAGCAGGCATCTTCATTCCGCTTTCCCAAGCCGCAAATCCGGTGGATGCCCGAAGCTTCGCTCAAGGGGACACCATCGGTACGTCCACTAGCCTGCTCAAAATGTATCCACTTGGAGTCGGCGGCGAGAACATCAACCTAGAGTTGTACAACTTTGGGACACAGTCAGGAACATTCCCGCTCGGCACCGCCGCTTACGTCGGCTTCGGCTTAGGAAGTGGCACCCAATTCAATTACGGTTGGATTAAGTTAGCCGTGTCCGCCGACGCTCAATCCATAACCATTTACGGTTGGGCTTACAACGACGTAGTCAACCAGTCCATCACTGTTGGTCAAATCCCGGCTCCAGGGGCTTTTGCCCTGCTCGCGATGGGTGGTCTTGTTGCTCGTCGTCGACGACTGTCATAACTTCTGATTGAACTTCGGTAAGTCTTGGGACTTGCCTTATTCGGTCTGCAAAGTTTGTCTTCAAAGGGGGACGCCCAAGCGGCGTCCCCTTTTTTCGTTTAGAGCGTTCGCCTCTGCATTGGTGAAAGCTTGCGCGCGCAATCACTGCTCAAACAGGTCTGGATCAATCGACCCGAATTTCCCAAAAAACCAAGCAAACCCGCCACCAAACTGCATTGTTAAGAACCAAAATTTCTCAAAAATATAGATACTTTCTGTTTGCACTTTAGGATTTCGTGTGTAAGTTGAAACAATGAATCCCCTTTTGGGATTCATTTATGAACCCAAGCAAGTGCTCCTTGTTCAGCTTGCAAGATCGATTCAATTAGACAGAGGTAGAAAAGGCATGAAATCATTCTTTACATCGTTCGCAACCACGCTGTGCATCACCGCGATTGCAGCGGCACAATCCTTTACCCCGAATGACCCTTTCTTCACGCCCGGCTCTGGCGCTGGGGCCTCCGAAAATTATTTTGGTCAGTGGTATTTGCGCAACCAGATGCCCATCAACGCAGGCAATACTGGCGTGGATGTGAACGTGATTGGCGCATGGCAACGCGGCCTCACGGGGGCAGGCGTCACCATCGGCATTGTGGACAGTGGCTTTGAAGGTGATCACCCCGACGTGGTCCAGAATTTCCGCAACGAATTTAGCTGGAGCTTTGAGCTCAGCGTCGCGCAGAACCAGGCCATGTTGTTACGCGGTGCTCCAGTTACCACGCTCGCCGCCGACAGCCATGGCATGAGCGTTGCGGGTATCGCCGGCGCGCGCGGCGGCAATGGCATTGGCATCACCGGCGCCGCGCCGATGGCTGGCCTTGCGTCACTTAACTTTGTTGGCCAGAGCGGGATCGCGCGGCACATGGCCGCGATACTGTTTCAGGGACAGACCAATTCGGCGGGGGAGATCGATCCGTATGCTTCCGTGAACTGGGGGTCATTTGCCAACGGCGCCCCTGTTCGTGTGAAGAATCATAGTTACAGCAACCGCTCATCCTTCGCGGCTACCAATGCATCGCTGGATGCCGCCCTGACCGAAAGCGCTGCGAATGGCGTGATTCATCTTTTCTCAACTGGCAATCAGCGCGGCGCGCTCGGGGTGCAAGATGCCAACCGCAATTCGTATGGCTTTACGCCGAACTTTATCCGCGTGGCTGCTCTTGGTAGCGACGGACGGGTCGCGGCCTATTCCAGCTTTGGAGCCAACACCTTTGTCACCGCGCCGTCGGGCGCACAAAGATCGGGCGCGCTGTTCGGCATGGCCACCACCGATCGACAAACATATGCCCGTGGATACAACGGAACCCCCACGGCGGCGGAATTGCTGCAAGGCGAAAATGGCGACTACACGACGCAGTTCACCGGCACATCGGCGTCCACTCCAGTGGTGGCCGGCATCATGGCGCTGGGCGTGCAGGCCAATTCAAATTTGGACGTGCGCATGGCCAAACACATTCTGGCACGCACCAGCCGTCAGGTGGATGCGAACGACGGATCATGGGTCACCAATGCCGCCGGACTAAACTTCAGCAACAACCATGGCTTTGGCCTAATCGACGCCGACGCCTTTACGCTGATGGCCGCAAACCGCAGCACTGCCATGAGCGCACAACGGACGCTTACTTCGGGCTCACTGCTTGTGAATCAGGCATTTACTGACCTTACGCGATCATTCACCACGACCTACACCGCGGGGTTCGACAACCCCATGCCACTGGAAGAGGTCGCAGTCAGCTTCTCATTTGCAGGTTTTCAGGCTGACCGCAATGCCTATACAAACGGCATCGGTGCCGCATTCGGCGATCTTGCGTGCTGGATGATTTCTCCTTCTGGCACGCGCAACCAGCTTTTCTACGATGATCGAAACCTCATTGGAACGGGCGGCGAAAATGATCGAACGACCAACCGATCCAATCTGGACTGGACCTACATCACCAACGCACACTGGGGCGAGACGGTGAACGGCCTCTGGACGATTGAACTTGTGAATGGATCCCTTGGAAATTTGGCCACGCTGGGCGGCTCCTTATCCAGTTTCAGCATGGACTTCTACACAGGCACGTTCGCCGCAGCGCCCGCCCCTGGCGCGGCCGCACTTCTTGGATGCGCCATCTTCGGGCTGCGACGTCGGCGCAACTGAGTTTCCCCACGGTTACTGAGGCACGATCCGTTGGAGTGAATTTCGCTTTCAATCGTATCCGCCGAGGATGTTCTGGTTTCCAAACTCGACTAAGCGCGAAGGGCGTCATCCCAACGACAACTTTATGACGTCGCCGGAATCATTATTGAGCAGGGTGCGAGCTGGTACTCATCTCGGAATTTCTCCCGCACATGGACGTCGGGTCGGGCGGGCGTGGCGGAACGTAGGCTGTGTCACAAATGAGCACTGCCAGATTTATCCTGTTTGTGATGTTGCTCGGCGGGTGTCTGTGCGGTTGCGCTGTGAAGCGCGCCGAGTCGCTGGCCTCTGCGCAATCCGCGGCGCCAACGACGAAGAGTCCTTCAATGACCGCGGCGAAGACGCCGCTTAGTCCCTTCATTCGACGCATCTTTGAAGACCGCAGCGGGCGTCTCTGGTTTGGGACCAATAGCGACGGCGTCGGCCGCTACAACGGCAAAGCAGTGGAGTTCTTCAGCGTGAAGGAAGGATTCCCCGGCGAAGCGGTGCGTGCCATCGTTCAGGACAAGCATGACGCCATGTGGTTCGGCACGGACCACGGATTGATCAAGTATGACGGCGCCCGTTTCACCACGTACACAACCGAAAACGGTCTCGCGCACGACGACATCTGGAGCATCATCATCGACCGCGATGGACTGCTCTGGATCGGCACGTTCGGCGGCGTGAGTCGGTTTGATGGAAAGACGTTCACCGCGTTCCCTCTGCCCGCGGTTCAACCGGATCCGCTCCGAGGCGTGACGAGCGAGCGCATCGTGAACTGCATCATGCAAGACAAGGGGGGGCGCATGTGGTTCGGTACGCCCGGCGGAGCGTTCGTGTATGACGGTAAATCATGCACAAACATTTCAGAGGCGGACGGCCTTTGCGACAATTCGGTGAACGACATACTTGAAGACCGTCAGGGACGAATCTGGTTTGCGACACATCACAACGGCATCTGTTATCGCGTCGGGGATAAGTTCACGCATATCACCGCGAAGGACGGCGTGAACGGCACGGAAGCGTGGGATCTGTACGAAGATCCTGCCGGCAACATCTGGTTCCCGATCGAGAACTCGGGTGTATACCGCTACGACGGCAAGACCTTCACGAATTTCGGCGAAGCCCAAGGCCTGACCACGAACGCAATTCAGTGCACCTATCAGGATCGATCAGGACGATTTTGGCTCGGCGGCTGGCAGGGGCTGTTCCGATTCGACGGTGACACCATCATCCGCGTCGGCAAGGACGGACCGTGGGAAGTTACGAAGTGATTTAAGGCATCACGGGCCGACCCGCGGTTACGATGAGTGCACGAAAACACGCTTCACAGTGGACTTGTCGGGCGCCAGCTCGCGACACGCGAAAAGCGAATTCCTATCAATTTATAAGTCTTTTCTGATGCACTCTTTTGCGCCTAAAATAAACTTTGGTTTGCTACTATAAGTTGCTGGAATTACTTTAAAGGAATTGAATTGACGCAAGCCCAAACATCTATTTCTCCCATCCTGACGCAAATCTGAAACAAATCATGACCAACCAACCCACCCCGTCAGGTACTTCCCTCAGCGATGCAACTATGAATGCGATTGAACGGACGATGCCCATCATCGAGTTCAAGCCGGACGGCACCATTGTGCGTGCCAATGATCTTTTCCTTGCGGCCACCGGCTACACACTGAAGGAAATTCAGGGGCAGCATCATCGCATGTTCATAAAGGCAGAAGAAGCGGCGAAGCAGCAGTACAAGGACTTCTGGTCCGCACTCGCCTCAGGCATTTCCAAGTCAGGGCAATTTGAGCGCGTCGCCAAGGGTGGCTCCACGATCTGGCTTGAAGCCAGTTACACACCCGTGAAAGACGCTAGCGGCAAAACTGTTTCAGTGATTAAGTTCGCGCAGAACATAACGCAAGCGCGCAAGACGGCTCTCGCTGATGCGGCCAAGTTGGAGGCAATCAAGCGCTCCATGGGCGTCATTGAGTTCCAACCTGATGGAACTATTATAAGTGCGAACGCCGCGTTCCTAAAGTTAATGGGGTATACCGAAGCCGAGCTCGCGGGCCAGCACCATCGCGTGTTCGTCACGCCACAAGAGCGAGTGTCGGCCGACTACGCAAGCTTCTGGCAAGAGTTGGCCTCCGGCAAGGTGAAGTCTGGCCAGTTCCATCGCCTTGCCAAGAACGGTAAATCCATTTGGCTGGAAGCAAATTACAGCCCTGTCTTTGACTTAGAAGGTCATGTTGAACGGGTCGTGAAGTTCGCCATCGATATCACCGAGAAGGTCGAGTCGACCCGAGCCACCGAAATTGCCTTGAAGCAGGTGCGCGAGGCTGAGCTCATCCGCGAGGAACTGAATCTTGCGCTGGAGGAAATGTCCACGCCCGTGATGCCGATCTGGGACGGAATTCTGCTTCTG
>JBEELA010000187.1:0-6345 GCA_041168365.1 Planctomycetota bacterium | reverse complement strand
AGTAATGTTGCAAGTGCAGGTGTCATTGTCCACGCAATCCAAGATCCAGTGGTGGATTTTTCATTTCCCACATTGTTCACAGCACTATTTCCAGAGTTCAGCGCAACAGTCCAGTTTGGATCGAAGTTTCGCCACAGAGAAAAAATCCCTGGCAGCAGCAGAATTGCAGCAGGAATCTGGCCGCCCGCGATACCAAAGAGTTGCATACCAAAAAATCCAAGCCCGCCTGCAGCAGCGTCTATGAAAAGCATCGCAGCGCATCCAATCGCAAGTGAAAAAATCCATCGCATTCGTTCCAGCGCAAGGATTTTTACAACCGCAACTCCAAGTCCCAGTGCCGAAAGCATCCATGCAAGCGGCCCAGGCAGATGCATCAGAAATCGCAGGGTCGCAGCAATCCCACGAGGTGATTCATCAATCGTCAGCGCGCCGCCAATCCAAATCCACAGAACAAGAAGTCCCAGTGCAATGGCACCGGCGACTCTATTTTTCCCAAGAAACACGCCGCGAAATAAAAAACCCCGCATACTCGCTCGAGGCGAATTGCGGGGTGGATTTGCAAATGAAGCGAGGTCTTCAGACTGACCCTGCTTTTTACGAGTCATTTCGCCAAAGCTTCAACATGAGGCTTGTGCGCGCCGGGGACATGCGCAGCAAGACTGTCGAAAGTCATTGGATCGTGGATCGCAATTTCGCTGAGCATCTTTCGATTCAGCAAAATATTTGCGTTGCTGAGAGCCGCAATAAATTGGCTATATCGAATTCCGCGCATTCTGCATGCGGCGGTGATACGAGTGATCCAAAGGCTACGGAAATCTCGGCGACGAAGGCGTCGATGAATCCACGCATTGCGCCCAGCGCGCATGAGCGCAACCTTGGCTTGTTGTTTCAGACGACTCTTGGTCCCGAAATATCCACGCGCTTCGCGTAGCAATTTTCGTCGGGCTTGGGTGCGCGCAGCGCCTTTTCGTGCTCTTGGCATTCGATACTCCTGCGATGTCCAGAGTGTGCAGTCCTCGGGGGTTGCGCTCGACGGGGCCGTTCACTTGAACGGACTTTCGAACCCGGCGGGCAGTGCGAAAAATCAACCGCCTTCAGCGGCTTTGTCTTCACGTGCGACTTTCGCCGCAGTGTGTTGTTGCTGCGAGAGCAGCGAACGATTGAGAAGCTTGCCGTACATTTTGGTATCGCCATTGCGCGCAAAGCGAGCCTTGCGATACGTCTGCACAGTTGTGCCGCGTTTGTTACTTTTGAGATGGCGGCTATTTGGACCGAAGAACCGAACCTTGCCGGTCTTGGTGACTTTAATCCGCTTCGCTAAACCTTTGTGTGTCTTTTGCTTTGGCATATAGAACCATTCGTTGGGTCGAGAAGGGTACAGGAGATGGTTGAATTCCGCAAGAACCTTTTCACTTGGCGAAAAATTGAGTGCCTGAGCCAGGTTTCAGTTTGCCAACAAGATCTCAAGTGCGTTTCTAGGGTTTGACCTCAGATTGAACGTTTCGATGCCATTTTTGTCGCGAATTACCCAAATATTGTCAAAGAGACCTCTTGGTCCGTTGGACAAATTTGGCGTCACCATCCAGATCACGCTCCCGTCGGAAAAAAGAACATTCTGTCCGCGTTGTGCATGATTCTGAGAAGACATAGTGAAGTGAACTGGCGTGACTCCTCTACGCATCATCGTCTGCACAGGATTCGCGTCCGCCGCGACCGGACTGCGCTGCATCGATGACAGATTTTTCTGAGAATGATGCATTGGAATGCGGTAAGACAGATTCCGAGCTCCATTGCAACGCGTGCATTTTGAATCGCAGTATCCGTTCTTCGCAAGGATGTCCAGATGTTGAGCGTTTTCGATGATTCCGCTCTCGGTCGAAGTTGAGTCAGTCAGAAATGATCCAAGCCCCGCAGTCATCGGCAAGACTCCGCGGTTGTCGGCGGCGTACGCAGAAAGTCCGGATCCCACAGTGCGAAGCCCGTTGGCGCACATCAATTGCGATTGGCTCTGGCGAACTTGATTCGTCAGGGGGACTGCCACTCCGGCCGCAACGATCAACAGGGCTGCGACCGCAACAATATTTGGAATACCAAGTCTCTTTCGCAGCGATGGCTGTGAATTCGAAAAACTCATCCGCTGCGATTGTCGCCTCTCTTCCTGCGCGATTCTTGCCAGCGTCGCATCAATCAGTGCATTGCTTGGTGGTTCGACTGGATATGAGTTGATACTTTGAAGTTCAGCAAGAAACCTTCGTGCATTCGCCCGAAGATGTTCGGGCATTCGTTGGATTGCAGTCGGGTCAAATTCTGCTGCGATGAGAAAGTCGAGAGCTTCAGCTTCGACAGGATTGATGTTTGTTTCTTCTGGTTTATTCATTGGTTCTCGCCTGCGCCCATTTGTTTTTTTGTTGCTTTTCGCCAATGCGTGGAAAAAAGTGCCACAGCTGCATGGAGTCTGCTCTTCACAGTTCCCAGTGGAATTTGAAGTACATCCGCAACTTGTTGATAGCTCATTCGCTGAAAATATCCAAGCAGAATGACTTCACGGTGATGATCTGGAAGTCCATCAAGTACGCGCTTGACCAACGCCTGTTGGTCTGCATTTTCGCTTTGCACATCGGGTTGCTCTTGATCCGATTTCAACATATCAAGCAACGTGGCGCTATCAGGATTTTTCCCGATGGGAGCTTCGAGGCTTGCCATCATCCGTCGCTTTCGCTTGCGATGAAAGTCCCGAGCCTTGTTTGCTGCGATCGTATAAAGCCACGGCTTAAACTTTCTCGTTTGATCAAATGTTGCTCCCGACAAATGGATTTGCAAAAATGTCTCTTGGAAGACATCGTCAGCGGCCGATGCCGATCCAAGAAATTTCGTAAGGAACCCATGGAGTTCATTTTTATAACGCCCAAGCAATGCGGGGAATGCTCCAGCGTCACCTTCGAGATGCATCTGAAGAAGTGATTCATCAGAAAGAACTTCTTCAACACGCGACGCCATAGTGTTTGAGAAGGTACTCGACCAAACTGGGGTGGTGATTCTCTGTGCAAGACTCTTGGGAGAGCTTCCATTGACACTTCGGGTTGAAGTGGGAGAGAAGGCTGATCCAGTGAGCTGAATGAGAGTCTCTGTCAGGCTTGAATTCTGCTCGAAGCCAGTCGAAGAAAAGACTCCACAAATCGTCATCTCCGTGCTACGATTGAAAACTCGATTCTGTTCGGAACTATTTCATATGCCAGTACCAATCAGTCAAATGTGGACGGTCGCAAGTTATGTCCTAGGGCAGAAGCTTCGTGGTCGTCGAAAATATCCTCTCGTTCTGATGCTTGAGCCTCTTTTGCGCTGCAATTTGGCATGCGCAGGATGCGGAAAGATTCAGTTCCCTGCCCATATTCTCAAGCGAGACCTCTCCGTTGCAGAGTGCATGAAGGCAGTGGATGAGTGTGGAGCTCCGATGGTTTCTATTCCCGGTGGCGAGCCGCTCCTGCATCCCCAGATTTCCCAAATTGTCAAAGAGTTGGTCAAGCGCAAGAAATACATCTATCTCTGCACGAATGCGCTTCTCTTGAAGGAAAAACTTGAAGCGGGTTGGTTTGAGCCCAGCAAATATCTGACATTCAGCGTGCATATGGACGGCGTCGAGGAACACCACGATTTTGCTGTTTGCCGCGACGGAACTTTCCAAAAAGCGATCGAAGGAATTCGATTGGCCGTCGATCGCGGATTCCGCGTCACCACAAATACGACTCTCTTCGATGGTGCAGACCCGAATGCGATTCGAGAGTTTTTCGATCAGATGATGGATCTCGGCGTTGAAGGAATGATGGTCAGTCCTGGTTATGCATATGACAAAGCGCCTGACCAAAAGAGTTTTCTCAAGCGTCAGAAGACCCATGAACTTTTCCAGATGGTGCTGTCGAATCGTCGTGATGGTCGCAATCGCTGGAGGTTCAATCAGTCGGCATTGTTCCTGGAATTTCTGATGGGCAAGCGTTCGTTCGAATGCACTCCTTGGGGAAATCCAACATTCAACTTATTTGGTTGGCAGAAGCCGTGCTATCTCTTGAATGAGGGATATGTCGATACCTTCGCAGAATTGATGGAAGAAACTGAGTGGGAGCGTTATGGTCGCGCCTCCGGCAATTCCAAGTGTCAGAACTGCATGGTGCACTGCGGACACGAACCTACGGCTGTGGATTACACGTTTTCTGGTGTTCCTGGCCTTTGGGCGACCGTCAAGGCAATGGTCTTCAGCACCTATGCCAATCCGCAAGCGAAGCGTGCATTGAAGGAAGAAGCGAAGAAGTTGCATGGACCTCGTGCGCATCTGGTGCAGCTTGGACTTGCAACCGATGTCACTTCGACTGCTACTGAAGGAGTTCCAGGAGGAGTTGCAGCAGAAGTTGCAGAAGGTACTGCAGTCTGTTCAGGCTCTTCTTCGAGCGGACGTTGAGTCATTTCTCAGAAGTTGATTATCAAGCTTTAAAAACAACTTGAAATTTGGGCGTCCGTCCCATCGCCACTTCGATCACATCGCGTACGACCCAACTCATATTGGTCATTGCTGTCTCGGTGCGGCTGGCCAAGTGTGGCGCAAGAAATGCGTTTGGCAATTTCACGAGTGGATTGTCTGCAGTGAATGGTTCCGGATCGTGGACATCCAGAATCGCACGCGCTTTGGGATTTGCCTGAAGAAAAAACGCAAGTGCTTCAGTCTGCAGAACCATTCCTCGACTTGTGTTGATCACAACCGCATCCGATCGCATCAGGCCGATCATTGGAGCAGCGACGAAATCACGATTCGATGGCCGGCCGTCGATATGAATGGAAAGGATGTCCGATTCACGAAAGAGCGTTGCAACATCGACGCGGATCGCGCTGCTGGCGTGTACTGGCGTGACATCCAGCAAATCATTAAAGAGCACGCGAAAACCAATCGCCTGCGCAACTTCAGCAAGGCGACTTCCGACGCGACCACATCCAAGAATCCCCAGAGTGAGTTCGCTCATTTGGCGACTTGCAACAATCTCGCTGCGTGCATGCTCCCACTGATCAAGCGGTAAAGCATCATCAAGAAAAACCCGAGGGCGAAGAGCATCTCCCAAAAGGCAAACGATATATTCAACGACGGCTTGCGTGTTGGCATCTGGAGTGTGAACCACCGTCACACCTCGCGCTGCGCAAGCATCAAGATCGATGTTGTCGACGCCAACACCCGCTCGTCCCACAACCTTCAAGTTCGGTAGACGTTCCAAAAGCGCTCGGTCGACATTGGTATAGGTTCGGACCACCAAACCCGTCGCTTCTTGGGCGTTCGCGGCAAAGGCCTCGCAAGCGCAACCGCCCTCTATGACCCGCGCAACGCCCTTCAACCAAGCCATTGGGGCTTGCGCAAGGGGTTCGCAGACTAAAATTGTTGGATTCTTCTCACTCATTTTTGCCTTTTATAAATGTAATGCTACGGTAAGCGTATGAGGCGCTTCTGTTTGGGAAAAAATCGATTGATTTTCCTGCACCTATTTGTCGGCAGCACTGTTTCCTTTGCTTTCACAACAGGTGTGCTTGCAGATGAGATTGGCTATGACACTTTGGTTGCTCGGTTGATCGGGCAGGCGATTCCAAATGGTGCCGGAGTAAGTGTGGCACAAGTTGAAGCGGGTGGCGATGGAACTGCTGCAAACTATGGACCAAATCTAATCGCTCCAGAATTTTCGGGCAAGACATTCTTGCCCCAGAGTGGCGTTCCCACAGTCAGTGGGCATGCGAACACTGTTGCGCAATCTTTCTATTCCAATACTGGAAGCATCGCTGGTGGTGTGGCACAGATTTATCTTTGGGAAGCAAACAGTTTTATCACCTCGGTGCTGAAGTACGGTCAAGGAGCATCTGTTTCGCCCGCGCTGCCTCTATCGACTGCATTGAAGATTTACAACAACAGTTGGATTGGTGGCTTTTCTGGATCGACTCCAACTGCCGCTGATAACGAAATCCTGCGTCGCGCTGATTTCGCGATGAACCGTGATGACACGCTTTACATGGTGGGAATGAACAATGGTGCGACTGCTCCAACTTATCCGTTGATGGCGATGGGTTATCACGGTCTTTCGGTTGGACTGATGGACGGCAATCACTCGCATGGTGATGTTCCAGCGGGTGGTGATGGTGTTGGTCGAATGAAACCTGAAATTGTTGCTCCAGGCGCTCTCACGAGTTGGGCAACACCAGTGGTCAGTTCGGTTGCTGCGCTACTTTTTCAGACAGCTGTAACGCATCCGAGCGTTTCGATGAATCCCAATGCGGACGAGACAACTGTGATCAAAGCGGTCATGATGGCGGGCGCACGACATC
>JBEELA010000186.1:0-9574 GCA_041168365.1 Planctomycetota bacterium | reverse complement strand
GAGACCGCTGATCAAGTGACTTCGATTGCTGCCACCAAGCGCGATATGGAAAAAACCAGGCCGATGGATCGGCTGATCTGCGGCGATGTTGGCTTTGGAAAAACGGAGGTCGCTCTGCGTGCAGCGTTCAAATCCGTGGACTCTGGAAAACAAGTCGCACTCTTAGTTCCTACGACAGTTCTCGCCGAACAGCACGAGAGAACTTTTCGCGAACGTCTGCGTGCGTATCCCTTCGTTGTCGAAGGAGTCAGTCGATTCAAGACCGATCGTGAAGTTCGTGACATTCTCGACCGTGTCGCTGCGGGCACTGTTGACATTGTGATCGGAACGCACCGATTGCTTTCGGCCGATGTTCGATTTCACGATCTTGGACTTGTCATCATTGATGAAGAACAACGCTTCGGTGTCGAGCATAAGCAGCGATTCTTTGAATTCCGTTTGACTGCAGATGTGTTGACACTCAGCGCGACGCCCATTCCTCGCACGCTTCACATGGCAATGCTGGGGCTGCGCGATATTTCCAGTTTGACAACGCCTCCCCCTGATCGGCGTGCGATTGTGACCGAAGTGATTCCGTGGAATCAGGAAAGACTCGCAGGTGCAATTGCGCGCGAATTGGCTCGAGAAGGACAGATTTTCTGGGTGCATAATCGTGTGCACGACATTCAATCTGCAGCCGATGATGTGCGAAGACTTGCGCCGACTGCGCGAATTGTGGTTGGTCACGGGCAGATGGCCGATGGCGAACTCGAGCAAGTGATGCGAACTTTCATGCGCCGCGAAGCTGACATTCTGGTCTCGACCACCATCATCGAAAGTGGCATTGACATCTCGACTGCCAACACAATGATCATCGACGACGCACATCGCTTTGGCTTAAGCGAATTGCATCAGTTGCGTGGACGCGTGGGTCGATCGAATCATCGAGCATATTGCTATTTACTGCTCCCGCAGGATCGTCCGATCGCTCCTGATGCAATGAAACGACTTCGAGCGCTCGAGGACTATTCGATGCTCGGTGCAGGCTTTCGTATCGCTGTTCGAGATCTGGAACTTCGCGGCGCAGGCAATCTGCTTGGCAGTGAACAATCTGGACACATTGCAGCGGTGGGATATGAGTTGTATTGCAAACTGCTCGACCAAACGGTGCACGAACTGCGCGCGGAACCGCAAATCGTTCCCATCGACACACTCATCGATATTAGTTTGGTGGGTTCTGTTCCCAAGAGTTATATCCCTAGCGATCGTCGTCGATTGGAGACGTATCGCAGATTGAGTGATTCGCTGACGCCCGAGGATCTCGCCAAGACGATCGCCGACATCGTGAACGCATATGGCGACGCACCCACGACGACGGTCGATCTCTTTCTTCTGGTGGAAATCAGACTTCGCTGCACATTGCTTGGAATTCACTCTGTTCAGCGCAGAGATTTGGACATTATCTTTCGATCGGATGGTCCCAATGTCATCTCTAAATTATTGCGGGGAGCGACAGGTTCTGTTCGCACTGTGAGCGAGCGTGACGCGCTGGGAACTCGCCGCGAAGATTTGAGCGAAGTCTTCTGGCGATTGCCCGCAGAGTTGCAGTCGACAGCTGCATTGAGCAAAGAACTTCTCAGACGTTTGAGGCGACTACAACCAAGCAATTCGACCAAGTCCAGCTGAGCGCTTCGCTGGATATTCGGACCGTCATTTCAAAATAACTGCAAGTTTTTGAATTGCAGCTTGATAGTCTTCGTAACTGACATGACCTTGCTTGGCCCGCAAGGCCTTGATCTCGTTCGCGGTGGCAAACAACGATTCTGTCATTCGAATCGTGCTTGGCTGAAAGTTGATTCGAAGGCGTGGCCATAATCGCTGCAAGGTGTCACTCTGCGACCAGTTCAGAAAATTCCCAAGCCAGACATTCATGCCGGTCTTATCGTGTGTGCAGATCGTTTTATAATCCTCAAAGATCTGGAAGACAGAGATTGCGAATGCAACCTGGTGCATATCTTGTGAGGACTGAATCGAAAGATCCGGATACATCTCTGCTGGCATCGAACCAAGTTTTTCATAATCATGGGCAAGTCGCAGATTCGGCGTGATCCACAGATCCTTGATGATCTTGATTGTGGACAATTCCAAAGCCTTCTCGGTTGCAGTCTCTTGGCTTCGCGCTTGGTGATAAAGCGTCAATGCCACAAAGAGTCCTGCGCCACCCGTCAGCAACATCATCAACCTATAGATCGTCGATTGTTCGATCGGTTGATTCTCTGTCGGATCTTGCAACAGCAAATACACAAACAAAATGCTTAGGCCGATCATTGCGAAGAGCAAGTACTTAGAAAATCTCATTAGATGTCCCTCTGGATAAAGATTTTATGAGGAGATTTATTCTGCGCAAGGACTCTTGCATCAAGTTTTTACTTCAGCAAAAACACTAGTGATTTTTCAGATTACGCCTGCAACGAAAGGCCAAATCAATTTGAGCCAGGCTTGGCAGCATTCACGCCATCACCAAAGTGCAAATCGAGATAGCGCGCAACATAATCCAAGATGCTCGAGCATTCAGGGATTTCTGGATTGCTGGTCGAACCAAGTGGTTCGAATCTCATGCCGCGGAAACGTTCTGCAGCGTCACGCAGCGAGAGTCCGTGTTGCAACGAAAGGCTGAATGCTCTGCAGAAACCTTGGATGAGACCCGAAAGGGTTGATCCCTCTTTGCTCATCTTGATAAAAATTTCTCCAGGCCGTCCATCTGGAAAAAGTCCAACGGTCAGGTATCCCTCATATGCCATGATCGAAAATTTGTGAGTGAGGGAACGGCGCGTCTCTGGCAGGACTTCACGGCGTACATCAGGCATCAAGGTACTCATGGGGAACAAACCTCCATCGAAGCAGGTGAACATCAGCGAATCCGTGCCGATGAAATCGGGGAAGCGCGGATCATTCGTCGAAACTAGATCACGCCGCCGACATAATCAATCGTCAAAGTAAGAACAAAACCTGCGGATTTTGTTCAATCAAAATAAAACCGCCGAAGCAGTTATTCTTTCGAAGACTTTTCGCGAGTCTTGCGGGGACTCTTCGTCCCACGGTCCGACTTGCCATCATCCGACTTGCCGTCATCCGACTTGCCCTTGCCTGACTTGCCCTTGGGCGCGTCGTCAGAAGGTTCGTCGAATTGAGCATCATCGGCCGATGGTTCGGCAGTTCGCTGCGAGGAAGAAGAGGTTTCCATTTCGATGATTCGATCTGGCTTGACTACGACGGTGATTTCCGCGACGAGGTCACGACCGAATTGGATCGTGACTTGCTCAGTGACGACGCGGCGGATTGGATTGTTCAAGCGAACAGCGCGCATGTCGATTCCATAGCCTTCGATGATCAACTGATCGCTGATATCTCGTTGTGTGACCGCACCATAGAGCACGCCTTGATCGTTGCAAGCTCGGACAAGTGTCAACGTAATGCCAGCGAGGCGGGCGATCACGGCTTCGCGCTCGGCGCGTTGCTTGGACAGATGAGCCTCTGCAATCGCGCGGGCGGCCTTTAGAGATTCGATCTTCTCGGGAGTTGGAGCTTCCGCCATTGCATTTGGAAGGAGGAAGTTTCGGGCGAATCCAGGTCGTACCTTGACGACATCGCCGACCAATCCGAGGTTTTCGATCGTTTCGAGAAGCAGAAGTTCGTAATTGCGTGCCATGAGTCGCTGTCCTTTCGTGGGGAGAGTTAGAGGTGCCGCCAGGCCTCAGCGATTTTCTCTTCGCACATGCGGGAGAAGGTGGCTTCAGATGTGACCGCTCTTGGTGGGCGGGGGGTAAAGTATCGCAGAATCGCCCCCGACTTGCAAGTGGCTGATCGAATTCAAATTATGTCGCGACTTGAACCCTCAAGTGATGGATCATGTCGATCTTGGTGATGAGCCCGTAAAAAACTTTGCCGTCGTGGATCACCGCGACTCGGTCGGCTCGAAAAATCGGCATCAAATCATCTGAGGATTTCGATGGATGGATCGTCTCGACCCTGCTGGTCATATGCGCGCCGACTAAATCGTTGCTCGCATGCGGATCGCGTCCAAGCGCCAACAGAACATCGCTCTCGTCCAAGATTCCAACAAGCGCTTCGTTCGAATCAAGCACTGCCATCTGGCTGACTCCGAACATTCGCATCTTGCGAATCGCCAAACTGAGCGGCAACTTTGGCTGCAAGACGAAATCTTCGCCACGATCATGACGACGTGTGATCAAGTCACGCAGGTCACCATTTTTTTCGCGCGAAAGAAAACCTTGGTCGCGCATCCAGAAGTCGTTGTACATCTTGGAAAGATATTTCGCACCACTATCGCAGATGAGTGTCACGACACGCTTGGGAGTTGTTTGTTCGCGGCAATATTGAAGAGCGGCATGCATGAGAACGCCAACGCTTGATCCCGCCAAGATGCCCTCCTTGCGCAGCAGTTCGCGAACGGCGGCGAATGCTTCAGCGTCGGTCACGGTGTACGCATGATCAATCACGTTCATGTCGAGAATTGAAGGGACGAAATCCTCGCCGATTCCTTCCACAAGCCACGATCCGGCTTCGACGGTTTTTCCCTCATTTACAAGCGGTGCGAGGATCGATCCACGCGGATCTGCAAGAATAATTTTGCACTTGGGATTATGCGATTTCAGATATGCACCAACACCTGCGATCGTTCCACCCGATCCAACGCCAGCAACAAACGCATCAATATCTCCGCCCATTTGCTCCCAGATTTCTGGACCAGTTGTTTGGAAGTGAGCACGCGTGTTGTCATCGTTTGCAAATTGATTGACATAGAACGAATTCGGATCTTCGTCCGCCATTCGTTGCGCCATGTCTTGGTAATACTCAGGATGACCTTTGGCGACATCGGATCGAGTCAACACAACTTCCGCACCCATCGCACGAAGATGTGCCATCTTTTCATCGCTCATCTTGTCGGGCATGACGACTGTCAACTTGTATCCCTTGAGTGCACCGATCAGCGCGAGTGCGATACCAGTATTGCCTGCAGTTGCTTCGATGATTCGGCCACCTGGTTTCAACTTTCCAGATTGCTCCGCAGAAGCGATCATCGCAACTGCGATGCGATCTTTGACCGATTGCCCTGGATTGAGATTCTCCAGCTTCACAAATAGTTTGCACACTCCAGTGTCAATCTTGCTGATTTGGAGCATCGGCGTATTGCCGATCATGTCGAGCAGGCTGGAATAAATTGGGGCGGTCGTGGCGGTGGTCATCTGTCGAGTGTAATACTCCTGCAATGAGCGGTTCTCAAAAAAATGTCGTGGTTGGATTCGATCCGGATGGACGGATGGAATTGATCCATGTCGGCGAACAGCCCGGCCATGGGGCCGCGGTCGACTTTCGCCGCGTCACATTGCGTGGAATTTCTTCGCAACCGCTGGTTCGTGCATGTGGCGAGCGCGGTCGCCTGCTTGATACGACGGCAGGACTCGGTGGAGATTCTTGGATTCTCGCAGCGGCCGGTTTTTCCATAACTGCGATCGAGCGATCTTCTTTGGTCTGTCAAGTTCTGCGCGATGGAGTTGATCGAGCCAAGAGTGATTCACGATTAAATGCAATTGCAAGTCGCATCGAAGTGCGTCAGAAAAATGCAGTGGATGTTTTGCAAGCCAATTCCGATTCGTGGGCGACCATCTATCTTGATCCGATGTATCCGCCCAAACTAGGAAGCGCTCTTGCACCAAAGCCGATTCGTCTTGTGCGGGATGCGGTCGGCGATGACATCGATTCGTTGAACCTTTTTCTCGCTGCAGTCGCTGCGCAGTGGAATCGAATCGTTGTGAAGCGACCGCATCACGCGGAGCCACTGTGTGCAGAGCCCGACATTGTTTTCAACAGCAAACTTGTGCGTTACGACGTCTATGTTCGAGAGGGATCAAGCCTTCGAACCATTCGCGCAAAGGCGAAGTCATGAGTGCCCCATGGGTTTTTGTGCCGCAATTGCCACCTAGCGCGCCATCGACTTGTCGAGTTGATGCAGACGAAGCAAAGCACGCAGCTGGAAGTCGTCGATTACGAACTGGAGATCGCATGCATCTCTTTGATGGACGTGGAGTGATCGCAGACGCATCGATGGGAGTATTGAATCGTGATGGTTCAATCGATGCAGAGATCGACGCGCTGCGCGCACAACCGTTGCTTGCGCCGATGCTCGAAATCGCCAGCGCTGTGCCAAAAGGGGATCGACTTGGAACCTTGCTTGAATCACTCGGACCACTAGGCGCAGCGCGATGGACCCCTCTGAATTGCACTCATTCCGTGGTGAAATGGTCGATTTCGCACGAACCGCGCACTCGTCGCGTGTTGATTTCTTCCTGCAAGCAATCTCATCAATCTTGGTTGCCGCAGATCGCGGCCTCGTGTGCGCCTGAAGTTGCCGCGCGCGATGCGATCTCTCGAGGATTACAAGTATTCATCGCGCATCCTGGAGGCGAATTGATTTCTGCTGCAGGTCGCATTTCATCTCCCGTATCATTTCTCATAGGTCCTGAAGGCGGATTCACCGAAGCAGAACTGCAAGCAGTCGAATCACTCGGCGCGCGCAGAGTTTCGCTGGGTAGTGCAATTCTTCGAATTGAATTAGCGGTTTCGTGCGTGCTCGCGAATGCTCGCCTCGCATGAATGCTCGCCTCGCAAAATTCTTCCTGCGCGAGTCCGCCAATTAGGAGAACCTGCGCAGAGAGTTCATTTGGCGAACCAAATGCCTCAGAGCAAATCGAAATGGAGCGTATCGGAGTTGAACCGATAACCTCCGCCTTGCAAAGGCGGCGCTCTGCCAATTGAGCTAACGCCCCAGTGGAAACAAATCACTAGGCATCGCCATAGTAACGAACATTTGCCAACGGTGTTGTGCGGCGGACTTGAGCCACAAAA
The DNA here is from genome assembly GCA_041168365.1 of Planctomycetota bacterium. Lineage (GTDB taxonomy): Bacteria > Planctomycetota > Phycisphaerae > Phycisphaerales > SM1A02 > F1-60-MAGs104. The sequence goes on along the minus strand of JBEELA010000186.1, from coordinate 2,668 downwards.
ACATATAAATCATCAGCCTTGAAAAAAGCCCCTCAGACTCGGGCAGTCCTCAGCGACCCCAGCCAGATTTGCAACCAGTCACGCCACCCTGAATCAGTTGACTGTTCGTTGGATCTATGCACGGGCCTATTACGGAAGTGCACGCGCAAGTGCTGCCACCACAATTGGCGTGCGTGATGAAGACCCATCCGCTTCCACACTTGCATACACATCCGAACGTGTATCCACCCACAGCGACAGCCTCTCCCACCACGACGCTCTCGCTAGGCTCAAGCGAGATGAGTTCGCCGCCGTCGAGAGCGATGAGCAGCGAGGTTTCACATCCTTCATTGACCAGCACCCCATCCACAATGGAGTCAAACACTTGAACTTCGGTTCCAACAGTGATCCAAGATTGATCAATGAGCGTCCAGCTGGCGGTCGAAACAGAAGTTCCAGACAGCACCATCACTCCTGATTCTGCGAGATGATTCGTGCAATCCGGCAAGCAGCGATTCAGTGGCGCCGGATTTGATTGGTGCGCTGTTGCAAGGATTGTGCAAATGATTGTGGTACTCGCCGCGGCGATCCCTGCAATCAGTATTGGCAATGAAAAGGCGCGCTTTGGATTGATGATTTGAAGCAGTTTCATAGTGGTCTCCGTTTAGAAAGGAAGAAGTTGCATGCATCCACGATGGATGCAATTTGTATGCATAGTATATCTATGTATAGACAAATGTCAATTCCTCTACATTTTTTTAAATTTGCTGAAGAGTCTGGATTTGCACGCGAAGCATAGATAGACTATGCGTATGACTATTGACCCTATGGGTGCCCCGCCAGGCACGTTGGACATGATGATTTTGTCGCTCTTGGTCGAAGAGCCCTTGCATGGTTACTTGTTGGCTCGACGGATCGAAGAGCGTAGCGGCGGGGTCCTCGGTATTGAAGAAGGGTCGCTCTATCCAGCACTGCAACGATTGCGCAAGCGAAAGGTTGTTTCGGACGAGTGGCTCACACAGGAGAGTGGGCGAAAAATTCGGGTGTATTCGATTACACGCGCGGGTCGTAAGGAACTCGTGCAGACTGCTGGGCAATGGCGAACAGTCAATGCTGCAGTCGAGAAAATTATCCAAAGCATAAAAGGGGAGCGCAGTGTCCGACTTACCTAGCGAGAGTGAAGAACTTCGTCTTGAGATGGAAACTCATCTTTCGATGCTCGAGGAGGACGCACGAAAGTCGGGCGCATCATCATCCGATGCCACACGCGATGCGGAGAAGCGATTTGGCAGTGCCGCAGATCACTTTCGAGAATCGCTTGCCGAGTGGACGCACAAGCAGCGATCGTTACGGAACACGCTGATCGCGATTGCGCTCGGCGCCGTTGTTATTTCGGCTGCCGGAATCGTCGTCAATGTTCGATTGTTGAACGACTTGCGCACGACCGTTTCTGGTTGGGTTGAACGATCGAGCAATTCGGTTCCGGAGCTTGGGAAGTTTCGCTACGAGGGCATCATGGTTGAAGTCACATGGGAGAGCGCTGTAGGAGTAGTTCGCAGCGACTTGCCAATGATGGTGGCCGATTGGCGGGTGCTCACGGCGCCAGTTTCGAGTCAGTGTCGCGGGCGAGAGTTCGCAATGATTGAGTTCGAGGTGACGGACGCGATTGAGCCGTACTTTCTTGGCGTTCCCGTTGGCACCAAATTGACCTGCACGCCGAAGGCGCTGATTGCGATTGATTGGCATTCCGCACAACCACCAACGTCATTTTCCGATTGGCTTCGTCAGGCTGGAGGGGCAATCAGGCTGATTCGATGTGTGGAATGTCCATGAATTGAGGGCGTTCCTCGCGATTACGGACTGGACTTCCTCACTTTCAGTGGACACGGGCGAGGTTCACACTGGGCTTCACACTGGGGTTCACACTGAGGTTGACATAGTCAGGGCGATCCGCCACATCGGCATGGATGAAGCTGCGCACGACCCGACCATGATGAAGAAGAAAGACGCCTGGCATCTGTGTGCCATCACCGTCGAGTGCACCGGGATGATGACCAGCGAGCAGCGACGTGAATCCCCGCCACCACACGCCAAATCCCAGCAACTGTGCAAACCGTCCACGGCGCAGTCCGAGCACGCGATAAAGTCGTCGCTCCGGGTCAGCGATGGCAGGGACATCGCCGAGTCCATAGTGAGCAGTAAAGGCCGCAAACGATTCCGCACTGCCCATATGTATGAGAGCAAGACGGGTACCGTTTTTCTCAATGCCGTGGCGACTCGCCGCGAGATCTGCGAGCGCTTCACGGCAGAAGCTGCAGCCTGAATGGCGCAGGAAAACTAATAGCACCGGACGTTCGTTGGAGAGTGCGGCGAGGCTGCTGCCATTGCTAGTCAGCGTCTCCTTCAGCAGAGTCGATTCATCTGGCAATGTCTCTGCTCCAGCGTCGCTCAGATACGCCGTCCAAGCGTGTCTGAGGATGAGCGCAAAGGGAACCCACCAAATGAGATCATTGGTGATGCAGTTCAGCGCAAAGGCCCATGGCAATTGCTCGGTCCACAGCGCTTGGATCATGCCGATTGGACCAAAGACCTTTCCAAGAAACCCGACCAGCACGATTGGCCAATGTCGCACGGGATCAAAAGCGGCGATGGCATAGCCGATGCCGTAAACGCCCACGATCATCCCGAT
>JBEELA010000185.1:0-4956 GCA_041168365.1 Planctomycetota bacterium | reverse complement strand
TGGTCTCCGCCAATATCGACGAAAATAATGCATATGGTTTGGATATCGCCGCAATCGGCAATCTGAACTTTGACAACTTAGTGTCGAAGGCAATTCCGCCACTTGGAGTGCCAGACGCGCTTCAGACTGGATTGACAACTGACAAAAAACCTTTCGCTCCTTATCCCAATTCCGCGCAAGCTGCTGCGATCACCAATCAAGTTGCACTGCCCAATGCGCCACCTGCAAACATCAAGATGGGATTTGTCTCTGATGATGTCTCTGTCTTTTTGACAGTGCTCGATGATGTGACCGACCTCACTGTGCTCGCTCGTCCAGCGGTGACATGCTTGAATCGCCAGCGTGCTGCGGTCATGATCGGAGAAAGAGTCGCATATCTCACGACCACGCAGAACCAAACCAGCACGACGCAAACTGTGGAATATCTCGACACAGGAATCAAGCTGACCTTTCGGCCCTTCATAACGGATGACGGCATGATCCGAATGGAAATGTCGCCAAGTATTTCTGATTTCACACTTCGTAAAATTGGCGTGCCAGGTGGTGGTGAGACGACGGTTCCCGACTCTACAACCCAGGAATTGCATACAAATGTTCGTGTTCGCAGCGGGCAAACAGTTGTGCTTGGTGGGCTCTTCAGCGACAAAATCACCTCGCAACGCCGTCAAGTTCCATTCTTAAGCGACATTCCACTTTTCGGTGGGGCGATCACTGGACAAGCTGATCGCGTTCAGCGTAAAGAAATTATTTTCTTGGTGACGCCGACTGTGATTGAAGATCAAAAACTCTACGAAGAAGGCAAAGACTCGCTTGAAATTGTTGAGAATGTTCGCGTCGGTGCACGTGCTGGGCTCTTGCCATTTTCGCGCGAGCAAGTCACTGCGAATTATCAGCAGGACGCATTTACTGCGTACAACAATGGTGATCTCACGAAGGCGCTTTATTACTCCAACGCGGCACTTCGCATGAAGCCAATTTCGCCAGCGATGCAGCAACTTCGAGAGCGTGTCATTTCGATGCCAGGTTCTGATTATCAAGATCAAATTGATCAGACACTGATCGAGCGCCGAACATTCTCGCCCAGTACTCCCAGTGAAACACCCAATATGAACCCCAGCGTGAATCCGAACGTGAAGCCAAGCGTGACTCCAGCGCCAGTTGCGCCAGAGCCAAGTACGCCAGCAGTTTCTGCACCAGTCGCACCAGAGCCCGCACCATGAACCAATCAACTTCGTACCCATATCGTCTCATTTCCGCAGGGTCCTCTTTCATGTCGTGTGCGCTCTTGGCATCTGTCGTGTTTGGGTGCGGTGGCCCAACAAAGACAGGAATCGAAGCACGTAAAGTTGCAAGCGATCGTTTTAATCGAGTCGGCGGAGCGGTCGCATCTGATCAAGCTGCGCAAGCACTCGATGCTGGGCAATTCAAAGATGCATTGACGCAAATTGATCGAGTTGTTGTTGCATTTCCCACGGATCCCAAAGCCCGTCTTCTGCGTGGCCGAATCGTCCTTGAAATGGGAAGACTTGAATTGGCCATGACCGAATTCAAGAATGCTGCAGAGCTTGATCCATCATGCGCTGAATGCATGTATTACCAAGGCATCGTCTCCCAGCGGTGGGGTCGCGACGAAGAAGCGCTGAAAGAATATGCAGCTGCTCTCACCATCGAACCAACAAGCACTCATTATCTTCTCGCCCAAGCGGAGACGTTGCTTGTGCTCGGCCGAACAAATGAGGCGAAGACACTGATCGACGATACATCGTGTCACTTCGAATTCAGTTCTGCGCTTGCTCATCTGCGAAGCGAGATAGCAGCGTCTGAAGACGAGCATGCGCAAGCGCTTAACTTTATGGAATTAGCAGTCACACTTGCGCCGAATCCGTTGGATTATCAAGAAGATTTGGCTCTCGTCGCATTCCACGCGAAAGAATGGGATCGTTGCCTCACAGCTCTCGCCACGTTGCCTGCGAAGTCAATGGACCGAGATGACATGGCTCGCATTCGCGCACGCTGTCTTGCGATGACTGGTCGTGCGCTTGAAGCTCGAGACTTGTTGGTCGCCTTCGAAAGTTCGAATGCGAGCAAGCAAGATGGAATCACGCTCGAGCACGATTTGGCTTTGGGATACATCGCTTGGATGGTCGGGGATATCGAGCGCGTTGATTCGTGTGCTCGTCGTTTAATGGGCCGAAATCCGAAAGTCTCCGATGGTTATTTGTTGAAGGGCATGGTCTTGGAGCGACAAGGCGACTTTGCGAACGCAGTGAAATTGTTGACGAAAGCCTCTGAATTGGCTCCAAATCGCCGATTGCCACGAGAACTCCTTCTGCGTGCCGAGGCGGCTGAGATCGCTCTTGGAGGAGTTGTTGTAGTAGGTATGGCTCGCTGATTTTAAAAAATTAATTTTCATTTGCTTCCAGAGCAAATCGGGATATATTTCTGTTTGAGGAGATTCAAATGCTGACTCAGATATCTATTGTTGCTGCCTTGGCCGCTGTTCCCTACGCACTTGTTTCCTCGGCTTTCGGGCAGGCTCCAGTTGTCGACGGAACTCTGGACGCTATCTATGTTCCTGCGAATGATCTTGTGACTCAAGCCCTGACAACAGGATTCGGCAATTCCACTCTCGGACTTGTTGATGTAGCCAATGGATCTGAACTTGACGGACTGCACGCCGTTGTGAACGGCGGAGTTCTCTATCTTTTCTTTGGTGGCAATCTCGAAAGCAATTTCAACAAACTAGAAGTGTTTATTGATTGCCGATCAGGTGGTCAGAACCGACTGCCTGGAAACAATCCAAATGTCGACTTTAACGCTCTGAACAGAATGGGTGATGACGGTTCTGGAAATGGTTTGACTTTCGACACATGCTTTTCGGCGGATTTTTATCTCACGACGACTTGTGGCGGGACGCCTGTTGCTCTGTACGCAAATCTTGCACAGCTTTTGACTGAAGGTGGTGGATTTGGCACATATATCGGCACGGGAACTCCTGGCTCAGTGCCGATTGACAATGTGAAGTATGGAGTCAAAGTCGCAATCAATAATTCAAATATCGCAGGCGTCGATGGAGATGGTGGCAACGCAAGTGGCGCCGGTGTCACCACAGGTATCGAAATGTCGATCCCACTGATTTTGCTTGGTTATGACGCAACGACTCAGAAGAACATCAAGATTTGTGCTGCGATCAATGGCGGAGGTCACGATTATCTATCGAACCAGTTCCTCGCGCCTCTTGCACCGATGGGCAATCTTGGCGAGCCTCGCAGCGTGAATCTCTCGACTATTGAAGGAAATCAATATGCAATTCTCGTGGTCGATGCAAACGAACCAGATTGTCCAGTCGTTCCACCGGCGTGTCCCGCAGACTTCAATGGTGATCAAGTGATCGACGGTTCAGATCTCACGTCACTTCTCAGCGGTTGGGGAACAGCTGCTGGCGATACGAACGGAGATCAAACGACGGATGGTTCCGATCTCACCACGTTGCTCAGCGCATGGGGTCCTTGCGTCTAAAAAAACGCTAGACTTTCATGGTCGATGTACGGATGCATCGAACGCGCAACTCACGAGGAGATGTATCTATATGGATAAATATGTGACAAGGAATGTCAAAAGATCGGTGGGGACTTTTTTCAGTTTGATCGCAATCGTTGGCGTGATTGGGTGTAAATCCCAAAGCCCAATGCTTGATCACATCACAGAGGGAACTGAGGCGTTTCAAAGCGTGCAGACTTCTGGCGCTCCAATACCTCAAGAAGAATTGAAATCGGCCGTTGGTGTTGCGATCTTGAAATGTTTTCAAGCGGGGGTTGTCTTCGGTTGGATGGGAGGCAATGGTGTTGCCGTTAAAAAACTTCCAAGCGGTTGGTCTGCGCCGATTGCAATCGGGGTTGTCAAAGGAGATTTCGGTGCGCTCATCGGTGCGCAGCACCTCGACATCGTGATGGTGTTCAATGATGCCACAGCCTTTGATAGATTCATCGAAAGTGGAAGTTATTTTTATGCAGGCGCTCAAGGAACAGCCGCGACGACCACTGGCACAAACCAAGCGAGTGGGCCGCCAGTCAAGTCCTATGCCCACGCGGCGGGCCTTTATGGTGGCGCTTCCATTGGCGGTCTTGGCATCCTCATCAAAGAAAAAACCAATGAAGCGGCGTACGGGGCGGATGCGACCCCTGTGGACATCCTCAATGGAAAGTTTCCTCAGCCACCAGGCGGGATCGAACTTTCGAAAAAACTTGACTCTGCTCGTTAAGTTTCGAAAATTATCGACTTTGGAATTTCATAAAAATTGCTAACAAAATAGGCATTTACTGTCATTTGGGGATACTCTTCACCCACGATGGGCATTCCTGTTTTTATTCCCTCGTTGATTGTGGCACTGTTCGCTGCGTCGACAACATTCGCAGCCATTTCGACGCGCCCCGGTATCGGCGCAATTCCGTATGCCTCGGGAACTCTCATCGGAACAACTTTTCGAACATTCGCACCCAACGCAACTGGAGTGTCAGTCGCGGGAACATTCAACTTTTGGAATACAACTTCTCTGCCGCTCTTTGCCGAAGGAAACGGATATTGGTCCGTCGATGTTGCCAATGTGCAAGCTGGAGCGCAGTACAAGTTTGTGGTGAAAAATGCAACGCAGACACTTTGGCGAAACGACCCGCGCGCGAGAGATCTTGTCTCATCGATTGGAAATTCTATTGTCTATAACGCAAACTCTTATGTATGGCAGACGACAAATTTCAATATGCCTTCGTGGGACAAGATCGTCTTGTACGAAATGCATGTTGGAACATTCGGCATCGCTGCTCGCGGTGCGACACCTGCAAGCTTCGACGAATGCTCTGCAAAGCTAGATCATCTTGTCGAACTTGGCGTGAACATGATTGCGTTGATGCCGATCAGCGAATTTCCTGGAGATCGTTCCTGGGGATACAACAATTCATA
>JBEELA010000184.1:0-4212 GCA_041168365.1 Planctomycetota bacterium | reverse complement strand
CCTTCAGCGGTGCGCGTTTGCCAGAGCAACCAGTTGAGTTGAGAGCGCAGAGTGTCGCGATCGCTCGCGTTGAGCAATTCCACCGCTTGCGCTGCGTGATAATGGGCATACCAGAAGTAATACGGAGCGATGTTGTACGGCGGAAGATGCGTGCCAGTCTTCGCGCGGCGTTTTTCCAAATCTGCCCAGTAGCGAATGAAATCTTCGACCGCAACCTTCAGCTTCGCATTGTCACTGCGACCCGCGAGAAAGAGCGCTGCTTCGCTGGCAACCATGCGCCCCACTGCGCCAGGAATTTGCTTTGTCTGCATTCGAGCCTGCTTCAGCGTTGCGTATGCAAAATTTCCGTCACTTGTCCTGCAAAGTTCGAGCGCATTCAGCGCTCGCGTGACAACCTGCGGATCGACGGCATACCCCAGTGCTTTCGCTTCATACAGAGTCTGCAAGCACGCTGGAGTCATGAATCCGCTTGTTGCGCTTGGAGTTTCCGCGCCAGGATCGCGCGCATAATTCCATCCTCCAACTTGTGGAATCTCAAATTTCTGAAGTGTTTCCAAATACCACTTCAATGCAGTCGTGACTGTCGATTCGAGTCCTTTGGGAACTGCTTTGTATCGCTCGAGCGCCAGCAAGAATCGTGCTCCATAACAGGAAGCCCATGCTCGCACGTCATATCCGCCTTCGTATGTCGAATATTGCAAGAGCGGTTCGGTGATTCCAGCACAGACAAACTCCGTCGCACGACGAATGGCTGCTTGGCGATCAGGATGAGATTCATATCCCGGCGATCGCAAGATGGACTCGCCGACGATTGATGTTCCGCCTATTCGATATCCAAATGGAATCTTTCCGCCGACTCGATAGACCCCTTCGTATGGCCATTCCCCCTTGTTTGGCCCGTCTTGCATTGCAACCATCTTGTCCACGGCCATGTCGACAGCGTTGTCGAGCATCGCGGCATCAGGCATCGGTCGAATGATCAAGAACAGCGTCAAGAGGAGAGTGATCGACATCTTGAACACGGTACATCCACGCGTGCACAAAGCGGGGCGAGAATCCCTAGGATTGGTTGCATGCTCCAGATTCTTGGCGGCGAATTTCGCTCCCGCAAACTTCAGATTCCCGAAGGTACCCAGACTCGACCGATGGGATCCCGCACCAAAGAAGCCATTTTCAACATTCTTCGAGGATGGTTTGAAGGAGCGAATGTGCTCGACATTTTCGCTGGAGTCGGCACGATGGGCTTGGAAGCTGCGAGCCGTGGTGCGGCGCGTGTGGTCTGCGTCGAACAGAATCGACTCGTCGGAGAATTCTTGCGCGCAAATATTCACACGCTTGGATGCGCGGATCGCGTTCAGTGGGTTCAGACTGACGCGCTTGGACCTGGTTCGATCGCTGCTGCTCCGCAACCAGTCAATATCGTCTTTGTTGATCCTCCATTTGAGATGATGAACGAAGACGAATCGCGTCAGCGAGTCTTGACACATATTGTCAATCTCAAGCCGATGCTTGCCGAGAAGGCGTTCGTCGTGCTGCGCGTTCCGTCATATTCGACCGAACTCAACTATGAGATTCCGGGATTCGACGGACCTGAAGCACATGACTATGGATTGCAACAGAATGTCTTGCTGTACATGCCGCACCGAGATGCTGCGGGAGTTTGATTGATGTCATCGCAGCAAGGAGCGTCCCCACTCTCGCTCATTTTTCCGTCGACTCTGCGAAGAGCGAGTCATTGGTGTCGTCTCGTTGATGGAACTGTTCCAGTCGTCGTGATGCGCCCAGAGAATCGAACTGCGGATCCGTTACCATTTTTACTTTGGTTTCACGGACGCACAGTCACCAAGGAAATCGATTCAGGCCGCTATTTGCGGCTGATTCGAGCAGGAATTGGCTGCGTCGCAGTCGATCTTCCAGGGCACGGCGAGCGACTCGATGAAGCGATGCACGATGGCGCGCGCACATTAGATGTTGTCCAACAAGCCGCTGCGGAAGTGGACGCGATCATGCGCGACCTTGCACAGTTTGATCTCGATGTGAGCCGCGCGGTCATTGGTGGAATGAGTGCTGGGGGAATGACCGCGATTCTGCGTGGATGTTCACCACACCCGTTTTGTGGAATGTTGTTGGAGGCAACGATTGGCGACTGGGAAAGCCAACGAACTCGACCGATGTATAAGCCTGATGTTGTTGCGAAACTCAATCCAATTTCACATCTTTCGCAGTGGCGCGATATTCCACTACTCGCTCTGCATAGCGAACTTGATGAGTGGGTTGCAATTGCAGGACAACGAAAGTTTGTCGATGCCGTGCGTACGAAGTCGTCGCAACCTGAAAAGATAGAACTGCACTCATATCCCGCAACTGGTGCGCCGCACGAACACATGGGATTTGGTCGAATGGCAGGCGACGCCAAACAGCGTGGGATAGATTTCGTCGCGAAGTGCGTGGGGATGACCGCAAGCAATTCTTAAGGAACTGAAATTGTCCGAGAATCAGGCGCTGGCGCTGGAATTGGGCTGATTCCCTTCCAAATTGCATCGCCTGATCCGCGCGAGCAGATTTGCTTTAGAAATGCTTGAAACTCGGTATTCATTTCGGACATGTCTTGCGAAAAGTATCCTCGTGCAATGAGAGTTCCAGGGAGCGTTCGAATGCCTCCGCGCGAGACACCTCTTTGAACTGATCGACGATCTTCATCGGTTGCCATCTTTGCAGCCAAAGACTTTCCAACACGACCAGCCACCGCATCACCCAGAATCTCGCCAAGTGCGTCTCGATATTTCCCGTTGCCGCCTTCTGCCAAGAAATGAGTCAACGCCCATACCTGTGCGTAATAGATGAGCAATTGATCGCGACCCTCGTTGAGAAACTGCTGCGGCGTTTGATCAAGCAACTTGTCCAGCGGAATAAGATTGTCGCCCCGAACTGCATCGCGCAATTCACCGAAGCGTTCGAAATTTCGCCACGCTGCGAAAATCGGCGAACCTGTCGAATCGATTCGGTATCCCTCCATATATGTGGCGATTCCTTCTTCGAGCCACACGGGCAACTCCTCCCGAAACACAGACTGCGAATATTGATGCCATCCTTCGTGCGCGAGAATTGTCAGCGTGTCGGTGGAACCAATGTCATACAAAATCGCGACGGATTTCGATGTATATCCCCCGCGCCCGAGTCCCAAATATGTCCCCGCGTCATCGCCGAGGCGATCCATAGTGAACGCCGTCCATTCCTCGCGTGTTCCAAAAATGAAGGTTTCCAATCTGCGCGATGGATCGGGCAGTGCGCCGAGTGCGCTTGTGTATTGCGTCAGCGCCCGCTCGGTGAAGATCGGCAGAAATCGGCGAAGGTCGCCATTTCGAATTGTGGTACGCAATCTGAAGTGGTCGGTGATGATCTCGTGACCATCGCGTGTCGCGCTCTTCCAAGGTTCCACCTGAGCGACAGGCAATGCAACACTCTCTCTCCGCGTGATCACTTTTCCACCACCATCACCGATCGCTGATCCGATTGGCGCACTGATAAGAGTTGCAGTCGCCGAGGGCGATGAAGAACTCGATGGAATCGCTGGCGATCCCGAGCAACCAAACACCGCTCCAAATGCGATGAATGACATCGTGAGAACTGAAAGCCGCCACGCGCATTTGATTTGGCGAGAAAGTCTTTCTTGATTACAGGAGTTTGTCAGGTTCATCGGAAAAAATCCATCAACTTTGAGACTCAACGCCCAAAGTCAAAGACAGAGTATAGATGCCATATCTGCCGCACTTGTAATGAATGAAGGTTTCAATTCTGAAAGTTTGCGATTTGCCAACTTCACCTTCGTGGAATGCCGACTTTTCCAGTGTGGACAGATGTCGACAGAAGACCTAGCGTGTTGACTTGTTGGTTCAATTCCAGTTGGAGTTTCCAGCAAAGTTTGCGGCGAAATTCTTGGACAGATGGCCGAGCGGTTTAAGGCAGCGGTTTACTAAACCGCCGAAGGTGCTTGCACTTTCCGTGGGTTCGAATCCCTCTCTGTCCGTTTTTTTGGGGTCCGTTTTTTTGGGGTCCGTTTTTTTGGGTCTTCTTTTGGGCTCTGCGGTGGGTGAGAACTTCCGGGGATCGTCGCGCGGAGAAAGTTTGAATTGACTGCCTAAAAACTTTCCTCTGTCTGTGGGCTGGACAAACGACGACATTCGGAAGGAATCATTGCAGGCTCGTTTTACG
>JBEELA010000183.1:0-4520 GCA_041168365.1 Planctomycetota bacterium | reverse complement strand
AGCCTTGATTGCATTATGAGCTGCATCCAAAAGCGGCGCAGCCTGCTTCAAAAGTTTTGGGTCATAGCGTCCAGTTAGTGAAAGTTTCACGGCATTTGTGAATTCTGGACTCATCGGATGCCCGATGTAGACGATCTTATTATTTTGTCCAATGACGAATGCGCATGGAATTCCATTTTGTCCCGCAGCCTGCATATATGCACTGCTGATCTTCTTTCCTGGATCAAGAGCAACGGTGTAAGACATCTGACTTCCCTGCTTGCGCACAAATGGCTCGACCTTTGCACGTGTCTCGTCACTGACGCCAATCACTTCAAGCCCGTTGCCCTGCTGCGATTGATAGAGTGCATTGATATGCGGGATTGATTGTTTGCATGGGCCGCACCACGTCGCCCAGAATTCAACTACTCGGACCTTTGGATTCGAAACCAATTCGCCTTGAACCATTTCAAGGCTATCTATTGATGGTGCGACAGATCCAACCTCTAGCTTCGGTTCTTCTTGTGGAATAGGTGCGAGAGCTAGAAGTGTCAAAGTGGCGCAAGCAATAATGATTTTTCGCATGGTGATGATTGTCTCAACTTTCATGAAATATATTATATCCAATCGCAGGTGCGGGGTCGAGAGCATTCACGCAAACAAATTCTTTTCCTTCAAGCATCTCAAGGGACGCTCCACCACCAGTTGAAATATGACTGAAATGCTCGGCAGCTCCTGCTGCTTCTACCGCTGCCGCAGTGTCGCCTCCGCCAGCCACGCTTGTCGCTCCATGCTTCGTTGCCTCCACCACTGCATTGACCAACTTGAAGGATCCCTCGTGAAATGGTGGAGTTTCGAACGCACCCACTGGACCATTCCACACAATCGTCTTTGCAGTTTTTATGATTGCGGCAAACCGCTCAACAGTTGCGGGCCCGATGTCCAACCCCATAAGTTCATCAGGGATCGCACCAACAACAATGCGCGTCGGTGTTCCAAGCACGAGGGCGTCGCCACAAACATGATCAACTGGCAATTCGATCTTGGTCGAGTGTTCCGCTGCAAATTGCAGAATTGCAAGGGCTTCGTCAAGCATCTTGTCTTGAACCAAACTTCGCCCAACAGGCGTCCCGAGTGCTTTCAAAAATGTGTACGCCATCGCCCCCCCAACCAGAATCGTGTCGACACGACCGCAGAGATTTCTCAGCGCAATCAATTTGTCCGAGACCTTAGCGCCACCGACAATCGCGACGAACGGTTTCGCAGGAGAATCCACAACTCCCTTGAGATATCGAATCTCGCGTTCGAGCAATTTTCCTGCAACGCAAGGATGACCCTGGGCTCGAAACGCCATCGGCAATGCAAACATCGATGCATCCGTTCGAAGCGATGCGCCAAACGCATCATTGCAATATGCGTCCGCGTATTGCGAAAGCGTGGCAGCGAGAACTGCGTCGCCTTTTTTCTCCCCCTTCTCAAATCGAAGGTTTTCCAACAGCAGCGATTCGCCTGGCTTTAATGCCGCGGCAGCTTGCGCTGCAGCTTCGTCCGTCGCACGCCCAGCAATCAATCGCAATCCACTTAAGAGTGGTGAGAGTTCTCGCAAACGCTCTGCAACTGGCTTGAGACTGAATTCGGCTTCATGTCCGATTCCCTCTGGCCGACCAAGATGTGACGCAAGAATGACGCTTCCGCCTCGATTCAGGATCGACTCGATCGTTGGAAGAGTCAGTCGAATGCGCCGATCATCGGTAATTTTACCGGCATCATCTTGCGGCACATTGAAATCGGCTCGGACAAAGACTCGACGTCCGGCGACATCGAGTTGGTCAATCGTTCGTGGCTTCATAGCGAAGAGGGTACAACTCATTTGTTCTCGTGGTCATTCCGCCAGTCATTCTCATTCTCGGTCCAACCGCAAGCGGAAAGAGCGCACTCGCATTTTCACTTGCAGAACTTTTTGATGGTCAAGTCGAAATTGTCAGCGCAGATTCAATGCAGATTTATCGCGGCATGGATATTGGCACGGCGAAGCCCTCACATGCAGAACAAGCGCGTGTACCTCACCATCTCATCGATGTCGCAAATCCTTACGAGGAGGGTTTTACTGTCGAACGTTGGCTCGAAAGCGCGCATGCTGCAATCGAAAATATTCAGCGCAGTGGGAAATCGGCGGTCGTGGTTGGCGGTACGAATCTCTATGTTCAAGCACTTCTTGCAGGACTTTTTGAAGGTCCTTCGGCTGACGAATCGCTTCGTTCGACTCTACGTGAACTCTCTCTTGCAGAACTTCGCACGCAACTCATCGCGATTGATCCACCGTCTGCAGAACGAATTCATCCCAACGATCAACGCAGAATGATTCGCGCGATCGAAGTGACAACACTTACTGGAATTGCTCTGAGTACTCATCAAACACAATGGAACGCACGTGGTCCCACATTGCCCGTGGGTTGGCAGTGCTTGGGACTTTTGCCAGATCCAAAGTCCAACGCGACATCAATCAATCGACGCGTGAAGACGATGATGGAGAGTGGTTTTCTCGACGAGGTCCGTCGACTTGTTGAGATCGCACCGCTTGGGCGGCAAGCGGGCGAGGCAGTTGGTTACCGCGAACTTGCCCAGCACATCGCAGGAACGATGCCGTTGGACGATGCATTTGAAGCGATCAAGATCCGCACTCGAAAGCTGGCTCGTCAGCAAAGGACTTGGTTGAGGCGTTTTCGGTACATCGAAAGGTCGACTTGGTCCACAGACGCCTGTGACGGAGAAAAATCGAAAGAATTTTTTCATGAGGTTCTCGGACTCGAAAATCATGGTTTCAAAGGAAATAAGTGAAAAATTTGACTGAAGACTTTGGGCGATGGGATGATCCTGCCGATGCGATGTGACTTGACAATTTGGAAAGTGACCTCATGATCACCCCCGTTGATGGCTAAAAAAACTGAAAACATAAAGAAGGCCGCGACAAAAATCAGCAAGAAACTCGCTATAACGGGTGTTGCGAAGTCGCCAAAGGTAAAAGCAGCGGCGCCAAAGACTGGTGATGACTCTTATCAATTGGTGATTGTTGAGAGCCCTGCAAAGGCGAAAACCATTGAGAAATACCTTGGAAATGGCTTCGTTGTTCGAGCGAGTATCGGACATATTAGAGATCTGCCCAAACGAGCGGCCAAAGGTGTCAAGCAGCCAGTACCAGGCGTCGACCTTGCGACATTCGAACCTACTTATGTTGTTGACGATGCAAAGTTGAAGACCGTCAGCGAACTGAAGAAACTCGCCAAGTCTGCAAGTGCAATTTGGTTTGCGACAGATCTTGACCGCGAAGGAGAGGCCATCGCATGGCATCTCGCTGAAATACTTGGAATCTCTCCGACCGAAGCAAAGCGCGTTGTCTTCGACGCGGTCACTAAATCCGATGTTGCTGATGCATTTTCTCGTCCAAGATCGATCGATATGAACCGCGTCGATGCGCAACAAGCTCGGCGAATTCTTGACCGAGTCGTGGGATATCTCGTCTCGCCTGTTCTGTGGAAAAAAGTCGCTGGAGGTCTGAGCGCTGGTCGAGTCCAAAGTCCTGCAACTCGTTTGATTGTCGACCGAGAACGCGAGATCGCTGCGTTCAATCCTGATGAATCATGGGCAATGACCGCAACTCTGTCACTTGATCCCGCAAAAGCTGCGGAGCTTGCTCCGAAATGGAATGATTTTAATGCGAAAAAAGATGAGCGCGGACGAGGTCCGTTTGTTCGTGATCGCATGGCATGGCTTGCAGAACACAAAGGACTCGAATGTGAACTGGTCGAAGTTGCCGGCATTCCTTTCAAGTTTGAAGCGGATAAAGATTCGAAAGATGATCTGTCCCCAAGTGTCGTCCGTGCTGCGGAAGCAGCGGGACTTCTTGATGTGAAAGTGCAGCGCTCCACCGATCCAGACGCACGCGGAAGAGCGAAATCCAAAGCATTGATCGTTGGAAAACTCGATCCAGCCGCTCGATATTCCGTAAATTCCATCGAAACAAGTCGTACAAAATCGAGGCCATATCCCCCATTCATCACCAGCACGCTTCAACAAGCCGCCTCTGGGAAATTGGGATTTGCAACCGATCGAACGATGCGGGTTGCACAACAACTCTATGAAGGCATCGATATTCCAGGCGAAGGACGCGTCGGTCTGATTTCATACATGAGAACAGACAGCACAAATCTTTCTGGTGAGGCGATCACTCGTGCTCGTGCATTCATCAAATCAAATTATGGCGATCGATATCTTCCTGACTCTCCACGCAAATATTCCAGCAGTAATGCCGCTGCGCAAGAGGCGCACGAAGCAATTCGTCCAACCGATCCAGCGCGAACTCCTGATGCACTTGCACGATCACTGACTGAAGAACAGTTCAAACTCTATGGACTCATTTGGCGCGGATTTGTTGCATGCCAAATGGTCGAAGCAGAGTGGGATTCAACTGCGATCAGACTCGTCCGCAGCGACAAGAAAACAGGCGCAACATTCAAGGCGAATGGACGAGTATTAGTTTTCGA
>JBEELA010000182.1:0-7911 GCA_041168365.1 Planctomycetota bacterium | reverse complement strand
GATGAGATATGTCACGCAGAAGCCCAAGAATCCCATCATTCCCAGACAAATAACAAACGCGATGTACCACGCCATCGGCGGGCGATTTTCTGCAATACGACAAACTTGGTGAGTGACCTCTCCAAACTTGTGCATGTTCAAAACAAGCGGTGCACGAGAACCTGTTGGCTGCTGCGTGTTATCCGTTTCGATGAAGCCCTTCGAAGAATTCGACATGATTAACTCTCCGCCTTTGAATGAGAATTATAGTTCGCTGGAGCATGATCATCGGCGTCGCCACTCTCACGTTCGATCGCAGGATTGGTGACTCGCGCCAGATATTGCAAACGCGTCTTCGTATTCAATTCTTCCAGCAACTGATATGAACGACCACTGCGATGCAGCTTCGCAACTTTGCTGTCTGAAACATTCAGATCTCCAAAGATAATTGCATTCGTTGGGCACGCTTGTTGGCACGCAGTTTCGACCGCGCCATCTGGCATTGGGAAGTTGTCGACGCCACTTGCAGTGCCGCCAGACTTTGCCCATGCATTCTTATATTTGATCTTCGCCGCCTGAATGCGCTGAGTACAGAAGGTGCACTTTTCCATCACGCCTCGCATGCGGACTGTGACTTCGGGATTGAACTGCATTCGCAACCAAACGTCTGGGCCGTCCTCGACGTAATACTCGGGCTTGACTTTTAACAACCCTTCTTCGCGTTGCGGTTCGCGCCGTTGATAATCGAAAAAATTGAATCGTCGAACTTTGTATGGACAGTTGTTGCTGCAATATCGCGTTCCAATGCAGCGGTTGTAAACCATCGAATTGATTCCATCTTTGTCGTGCACCGTTGCTGCGACTGGACAGACCTGTTCGCATGGTGCATTTTCGCAGTGCATGCAGGTGACAGGTTGAATCGCGAAACCTTCTGGCTTCGCTGGATTCGATCCGCGGAAATATCGATCGATGCGAATCCAGAACATTTCACGACCGCGCAAGACTTGATCCTTGCCGACCACTGGAATGTTGTTCTCTGCCTGACACGCAGTGACGCATGCGCTGCATCCAGTGCATTTCCCCAAGTCCACAGACATCGCCCAGCGGAAACGTGCTCCTTCGAGATTTGTTTCAGCCCAAAGTGAAAGACGACTTGCAACATGCGTGAGATGACGCGCGAAGTCTGGATGATTTCGATATTCGCCAACGCTTGCTTCTCGAATCAAAGTTGGAAGGCGTTCTTGAATACCTTCTTCTGGAACCTTCGAATCAAGCGCATCCGCTGCACCATGATCTTGCGTGTGAGCAATTTCATACTTCGCACCTGTCGAGACAACGCTGCTTGCCATCGCCCAATCTGGATTCGCCGTCGTGCGAATCTTGTATGCGTTGAATCCAGCGTCAAGCGCAGTCGAACCAACTCCAAGACCAGTGCGGCCATATCCAACACTGAGTCCGACTGAAGCATCGGAATATCCTGGCATCGGCCATGCAGCGGCTTCGACTGCACGACCATCAACTGAAATTTTGACCATGTCTCCGCGGCGCACGCCGATCGTCTGGGCGAATTGGCTGCTCATCAGCGCGACATTGTCCCACGTGATTTTCGTTACAGGGTCTGGAAGTTCTTGCATCCACGCGAAGTTGGAGAAGCGACCATCCCAGACTTTCATATCGCGCAAGAAGACAACTTCCATCACATCGGATGCATTGACCTTTGTTGTCTCCGCACGAAGCGCAGTGGCAATCGCGGCGCTAGCAAGTGGTGCATTGTTCTGCGCCTTTGCTGCTGTGCCTGCGACGAATCCTTGATCGAGCCATGTCCGCCACGCAGTGTCAAAGCCATCGCCAGAAAGTCCGCTTGCAGCAACATGCGTTCGCCGCACGATGGAATATGAATCGGTTGGCTCGCTACCGAGCAATTCGGCGAGCAATTCGATTTGATTTTTTCCACCTTGACCCACAGGCATCATCGGCAAGATCAATGGCTGTTGCACGGAGAGCGTTCCATCGAAACTTCTTGCGTCATCCCATGATTCCAAGAAATGAGCTTGCGGGATGTGCCAAGAACACGATGGACTCAACGCTGTTTCATCCGCATACATGCCGAGATGAATGACATTGGGAACTTTCGTCATCGCATTTGCGAATTGGCAGTCAACAGGAGCGTCATAGACAGGATTTCCGCCCAAGATGAACAGCGTGTCAACCGATCCAGCATTCATCGAGGTGCACAAAGCCGTAAAGCGATCCTTCGAGGCTTCCATGGACTCTGCGATGTAGTTGATCGTCTTGCCTTCATTGCCAAGCGTGCGATTGATTGCGGCAACCAATGCGTGTGTCAATGCAGATGCCGTTACGCCCGCAGTGATCAACGATGTCCCACGATTTGATTTCAAATCTGCGATGAGCGCATTAATGACTTCTTGACCACGACCAAGCAAGAGTGCTTGCGTCGCCTGAGACTTCGCCATTGCGTCGATTGCAGATTTCAATTCTGGCGATCCGTCGCCTGCGCCAATACCTTGAGCGATGAGTGCAGCAACAACTCCCATGTCGCACAAACGAATCGCGAGTCGTTCATCTGCGTTCATCCCAGTTGTCGTCAAACCATTTTCGACAACATAGAGTCGAGCGATTTGCTGTGTCTTTGGATCAACTGCATCGACTGCGCGACCTGCAGACCATTGACGAGCCCAACGCGGAGAATCGGGAGAGCCATACAAGAAGTCATCGCCGAGTGAAACAATAATATTTGCCTTATCGAAAGATGGCATTGGACGAAGTTGCGCAGCGAATGCCATCGCATTTCCCTGAATCACGTTGTCGCGCGAAAGAGGTTCCCATGCGACGATTTGTGCTTGCGGGAATGCGCTCTTCACGCGCGAGATCATGTCAGCGTGACTTGGTCCGCTGTGCATGTCCATCAGAATTGCCAGACCCTTGCCACCACTTGCGCGCAAATCTCTGGACTTGTTCGCCAAGAAAACTGAAAATGGCTCATAAAAAGATTGCGTATTTTTTGACAGAACTGTTCTGCTGCGATCTGGGTCATACAAGCCAAGAATTTGTGATTGAGCCGCTGATTAAATTCCAGCACCGCCCCATGGATGCATGGTGTTTGTATCAAGCTTGATCGGGCGACCGTCATAACTCTTCACAAGAACTGGCTGCGCAAAACCACTGAATTCCCAGACAGAACTGTAATAAACCGGATCCCCAGGAACGCGATTTGCAGCTTGGCTTGCAGCAGGAACGATTTTCATTTCCGGCCATCGACGACATCCTGCAAGACCAAGGCCTGCGAGTGCAAATGATGCACCCATCACTTTGAGAAAGTTGCGACGTTCATTTTCGGTTGCGTGCTCTGATGCTCCGTCTGGAAATTCACGGTGCATCCAATCTCGAAACTCGTTCGAGTTTGTGAGGTCTTCAACACTCCGCCAATAGGGCTTCTTTACCGATGACATGTCGAACAGTTCTCGCTTGGGTTGATGTGAAAGAGCTTGACAAGAGATTCGCGTTCTTCGCGCGTCAACTCAACGCGTTGGTCATAGGCCATGTTGGTGATTTGTGACACAGGACGAAGACGATCTGTTGGCGCACGGTGGCAATCAAGGCACCATCCCATCGCCAGCGGCGAGTAGCGATAGACCACTTCCATTTGATCGATACGCCCGTGACATTCAACGCAACCAACACCACGATTGACATGCGCGCTGTGATTAAAATAGGAATAGTCTGGCAGTTTGTGAACTTTCACCCACTCCACCGGCATCCCCGACTCATATGAACTTCGAATCTTTTCCAACTTGGGACTTTCGCGTTGAATCTGGGTATGACAGTTCATGCAAGTTTGTGTCGCAGGCACAGCTGCAAATCCTGCGCGCTCAACAGTGTTGTGGCAATAGCGACAATCCATTCCAAGTTGCCCGACATGCAGCGCATGACTGTATGGAACTGGTTGCGTGGGCTGATAGCCGGCATCAATTGTTTTAGGACTGAATCCGTATGCGACAACGAATGCCGCGTATAAAGGAAGGATTGCGCCAGTCACCAAGATGAATGGCAAGATCGCATTGGTCCAACGGGGGAAAAGGAATCGGCTCATGTGTGTTTGACTGGCTTTGTCAGAGGTTGATCTGGACTACTTCGTGCTTTTTTTCACAAACTATGTCGAATACTCAATATTAGGAGCGATGCGGTCTCGGCGCAAGGATTCACGAAGAATTGAAATGCGATAAATTCCAAATTGGTGAACGCGTCGCTAAAAATAAAGATTGCTTCGGCAAGCGCCCTGACAGATTGTGCTGAATATCACGATATTTTGTCGCAAATTGCTCTGAGAGCTCATCAAACCATCTTGCCGAATTTCCCACAAGCTGCATTGACCCAAGCGTTGCGCAATCGAGAATTACTCAATTTCACATCAACTTCCGAAGGCGTTGCGTTTCCGCATGCGATACGAGATGAGATCGAGCCAAACGCTTCTGGGATTGTAATTTTTACACTTTTGCGGCCAATTCTCTGGGGTTCGCACCAAGTACAGATCGTCGTTGGATTATTCGGTTCGACGGCCCAACCCTGGGTACACGTACGATCACTGGCCAGAATCGCGCGTGTTTGTTCGCAAGACAATATGCGACAACAACTTATCGCATGTGCTGACGATATTGCGCTGTTGAACTTATTTGATAAGGAGTGTAATAACGATGCGTGAAGGAGATCAAGGCATGCGCTTAGTCATTTTGCTTGTGCAACATGGCCAAGCATTCGAGGCGGTCATTAACGCGGTACTTGATGCGGGAATTGTCGATGCGTCAGTCATCGAAAGTCAGAGTTTGTCATCGATCATGAGCAAAGACATGCCGATCTTTGCTGGACTCGCCGCCCTGCTTCCACATTCGATCGGCAGTCGTGCGATCTTCGCCTTTTGCCCTGCGGCCAAGGCTTCGACCCTCATGGGATTTTTGCGAGAGATTCCCAAAGATGACCGCCCGATTGCGGCTTCATTCCCAGTTGAGAATTTTCTCGGATTCGATTCGTGACCAGCTCCATCTTTTGGCTTGCGCTTGGAGTTGTGATTCTGGTTGCAGGGAGTCGATGGACAGAACGAATCCGAAGACGCTTTCCGATTTCCAATGTTCTCGGCGGAGGATGGGCATTGCTCGCACTTGGCATCGCGGTTGGTCCGCACGGCGCTGGGGTGCTCGATGGAGAACGACTTGCACTCGTGCAACCCATCTTGCTCGTGCTGTTGACATGGAGCGGAGTTATTGTCGGGCTTCAATGTCAAGCCGCACTTGTTCGTGCGATTCCAGCTGCCCTATGGCGATGGATCACTTTCGATTTGACTATCAGCCTTCTGTTGAGTGTTGCCGCAGCAGGGCTGCTTGCAAAAATCTGGCAGCCAAACTCCCCCGCCGCAGCACAAATTCTATTGACTGGAATTATTACTGCGATAGCCATCGGATGGAATCCAGAAACACGCTCACTTGGCATTCGAGCAGATGCACCTGCGATGAGAATGGCAGTCATGGTGCAAAGCGGTGCTGGCGCACTTGCGATTTGTTCGATTGTCGTTGCAACGCTTGCAATGCAATGCGCTCATCAAGATTTCACTGGGGCGGTGATCTTCGCACCATACGGTGGCATGGTTGCGCTTGCGATGGAATGCGGCGCGGTGATCGTTGTTTCGCTTGGTGCGTTTGGAATTTTGCGCGACTCGCGCGAGGACGATGCACGCACGACATTAATCATGATCGGCGCACTCTGCCTGCTCTCTGGAATCGCAGTGGCATTCGGCGGCTCTGGCCTGCTGACAGGCTTGCTCTTCGGCGCGATGATTGGACTTGGGCGGAGACGACTGCGCGGACTGGAACATTTGATTTCATATTCGGAACCAATCGTCGCAAGTGGGTGTTTCTTCTTTGCTGGCATCACGCTTGCTTTTCCTGGCGGCACAACAAATATCAGTCGCGTTGTGATTGCGTGCGCAATTGCGTTGTCGCTTGCAATTGCACGGCGTGTGCTCAAGCCACTCATAATGAATGTTGGGCTCGCATCGGTGCGTGACAGCGTGGCGCTTGATTCACCAGCAGCGCGCGGGCCGATTCGACAAGCACCGCTGACAATCGTTGTTCTCCTTGCGTTTGCGACGCAGGATTCTTCTGGACTTGCAGATCAATTACTTGGACTCGCCATTCTCATTTCTCTGATGAGCACTCTCTCGACATTCTGGCCGCAACATGTACAGAGTGTGACCAAATGACATTGCGCACAACAAACAAGCAAACACACAAGGATCGTCCACGATTTGGCGCGACTTTTCTTGCTGTTGCTTTGATATGCCTTGTGGGACTCATTCTTATCACGCGCGACTTGCGAAAGAGCATTGTCGATCTCCCACAATCAAATTTGTCCGCTGCGGGCGAAATAACTCTGCTGCTTGGAGTGATCATCTTGGGATCGTGGCTTTCTGGAAGATTGATTCGCAGAGTTGGTCTTCCTCCAATTACAGGACAACTTCTCTTTGGAGTGCTTGTTGGACCAAGTTTTTGGTCGTGGCTTCATCGACCCGAGATGTCATTGATAAATGCATCGCAACTTGTATCGCTGCAAGGACCCGAATCGCTTGCGGTCATCATGATTGGACTTGTCGCAGGCGCTGAAATCGACTGGCTGTTTCTGCGGAGCAAATTACGTGTCATCTTTGCGCTTGCTGCGGGGCAAATGATTCTCGTCTTTATCTCAGTTGGATTTGTCGCGCTTGCATTTCTAGATTCCATATCGCAGTCAGTCATCGTGGCGACAATCGCTGCAACAAGCAGTTCCGCCGTATCGGTCGCCCTCCTGCGAGAGATGCGACATCCAACTGATTTCGCTCGGTTGCTTCTTGCGACGACAGTTGCGAAAGATCTTTTTCTTGTCGTGGCATTTTCGGTCATTCTGTTTGTGCTTGCAGCAACGACAACAACGACGGCGCATCAAGCTTGGTACTGGATCGCTCTGCATCTTGCCGGCAGCATCGGCGTTGGAATCGCACTTGCGTTTCCGCTTCGATGGACGCTCGCAAGAATTGAGAGGCGCATGACTGCAGTGGTTCTCGTCACTGCAATGTTTCTTGCAATTCTCTGTTCGACGATTGGTGTTGCACCGCTCATCACCGCTCTCACGCTTGGTTTTACTGCGCGGAACATCGCGCCTCTCGCTACAGCATCTTTCTTCGCGACAGCGCGCAGACTTTTCCTTGCAGTTTGCTGCGTTTTCTTCGCGGCAGCGGGAACGCATCTGAATCTTGCCGCGCTTGCAGCGAATTGGACCGTGGTGCTTGCCATTTCTGCAGTTCGCTTTGCTGGAATTTGGACAGGTGTGACGATCGTCGCTCGCACAAATGGTTTTTCACAAGCCGCAACACGGTGGGCATGGGCGGGATTCATTCCACAAGCGGGAATATCTCTGGCACTTGCTGCACAAATTGCAATTGAATTTCCAAATCAAACATGGGCAAGCAGCCTTACAACAATCGTAATTGCATGCATCACACTCAACGAAATGATCGGACCGATTCTGATGCGTGTCGCACTGAGCAAAGTACCGTCCCACAAATGAGAATTCTCGCATGATCGATACGCATTGCCATCTGACATTCCCAGAATTCGCCGGTCGAGTCTCGCAAGTTCTCGATGCAGCATCGCGCGCTGGAGTGCATAGCGCAATCACAGTTGCCACAACCACAGCTGATGCGATTCGCACCACGGAATTAGCTGCGCTGCATCCGCGACTCTTTGCAAGTGCGGGAGTCCATCCTTTATATAGCGACAAGCCATGCGATTGGGCGGAACTGCGCCGAGCGGGCGAACATCCCAAATGCGTTGCATGGGGAGAACTCGGTCTGGACAATCATTATGAAAATCCACTCCCCGCGCAACA
>JBEELA010000181.1:0-8043 GCA_041168365.1 Planctomycetota bacterium | reverse complement strand
ATCCACGTACTCTTGAGGTTCATGTCCTGGACCTGCCAAAAAATACAGATCTTTATGGGCAAAGTATGCGGATCACTTTTCACGAATGGTTGCGTGGCATGATGCGATTTGATTCTGTCGATGTGCTCGTCTCACAGATCGCACGTGATTGCGCACAGGTAGGCGCATGAGCGCCTATCTCTCGACAACAGATTTACCCTCAATTGCTCGGCGTTTGCAGACTGCTTCGCATATTGCTGTTGTCAGT
Organism: Planctomycetota bacterium; assembly: GCA_041168365.1. Classification (GTDB taxonomy): domain Bacteria; phylum Planctomycetota; class Phycisphaerae; order Phycisphaerales; family SM1A02; genus F1-60-MAGs104. Next base: position 7,796 of record JBEELA010000181.1, on the reverse strand, counting down.
CACGCCAAGCCTGACGGAGATGCAGCGGGATCAATTCTCGCCATGGCACGCGCACTTCGTTCGATGGGCAAGCGAGTTGATGGAATTTTTACCGGAGTGGTAGATCCAAACATCCAAGCCCTTGCCGTACCGGGCGAGATTCAATTGGCGACGGTTTCGCCGCCAGATCCCGCAATAGACCTTGTCGTACTTGTGGATACTGGAGCGTGGAGTCAGGTTGAACCGCTTGATGGTTGGCTCAAATCGATGGCGGGTCGAATTGTCGGGCTTGATCATCATGCGCGAGGTGACGACATAGCATCGGACCGAGTCGTTGATTGCTCGATGGCATCAGCCACGCAGTTGGTGGTCCGCTTGATTGATGAACTTGGCGTGCCGCTCATAGCTGCGGGTGCGAGCGCAAAGTTTTCGATTGCAGAGGCAATCTTTGTTGGACTGGCAACTGATACTGGTTGGTTCCGTTTTCAAAGTGCAGATGCCGCAGTCTTTGCCCTCGCATCTCGTTTGCTTTCACACGGCGTAGACAAGATGGCTCTGTATCAATTGCTCGACGAGAATGGACGGCCAGTTCGTCTTGCTGCAATGGCCCGAGCACTTTCATCTTTGACATTTCATCTCAATGGTCGTGCGACGGTGATGGCTCTTTCTCATGATGACTTCGCACAAACTGGCGCAAATTCTGATGATGTTGGTGGGCTTGTGAATGTTCCGTTGACCATTGGCTCCGTGGCAATGTCTGTCGTGTTGACTGAAACGCACGCTGGAATTACAAAGGCAAGTTTTCGTAGCAAGCCGACTCCATCAGGAGCTCCAAGCGTGAATGTCAGCGATTTTGCAGCGCAATTTGGAGGCGGGGGACATGCTCAGGCAGCGGGTGCGAAATTGATGTTGCCTCTGGCAGATGCGCGCCGTACAGTTGAATTGGCGATCGGTTCTCTTACTGGAGTTTCATAATGTTTTCATTCACTTCTCGCAATTCCTTCGGTTTTCTTCATGCTTTGATTTGTACGAGCACTGTTTTTTCTTTCATCGCTTGCACTGGCTGCGATAAAATGTGTTATCAAGATTCGGCGCAGGAGTCCGCGCAGAATGCTGTAGGGATTCCAGCGAAAGCAGTCATGCCGATTTCTTTGACCGCAACAACTTTATATTTGGATGTGCAGGGGATGCACTGCGATGGTTGTGTCCAAGCGATCGATGCAGAAGCAAGGTCGATCGATGGCGTCAGTGATGCGCAAGTTTCACTCGAAAAACATTCGGCTCAAATAAAAATTTCCAGCCCTGAACTTGCCGCAAAGGTGGAGTCTGCGATTCGATCGCTTGGTTACACCGTCACGGTCGTTGCCGCACCGAACTAAATTAAACTCAAGATTACGCTCAAGATTAAGCTCAAGATAAAGCTCAGGATTAAGCTCAGGGGTTTTTCATAGCAGAACCAGTCAATCTAGGAAAAATTCTCAGCGCCGCTGGCAGCAAAGTCACTGCGCAAATGAGGCAGGAAAAGCTGCCGATAAACATGATTAATCCCAGGCTTTGAAGTCCGCGATGTGACGCAAAAAGCAATGTTCCGAAACCGACGGCAGTGGTCACCGCGCTGAGAATGACAGCGCGCATTGTCCATCCAAACGTATGCGAATTTTCCTGCTCGCGTGCTCGGTGCATGACATGTACGCAACTATCGATACCGAATCCAAGCAGCATTGGAACACTGAAGAAGTTCGCAAGGTTCAGCGAGACCCCAAGTAATCCGAGCAGGCCGAAGGTCCAACTCATGCCGATAAATAGGCATGCCATGCATGTCGCTGTTGATACGACAGAGCGCAAATCGAGCCAGACGAGGAGTGTTATTGCAAGAACAGACCAAGTGGACATCAGTATGAACGCATCTCTCATGTCGACGATCGACTCGAAAACTGTCATCGGCGCTCCCGTCGCATCGGGGTCGATCGTGCGAAGTGTTTTCACAAATGATTCAAGCGGTGCGAATTCCCAGAGATCTATTTTTGGAAAAATCGATACAAGCATTCCGCCTTCCGGTGAGACAAATCGAGCACGCACCGCAAGCGGCAGACTCTCTCTCAATCCCAAATTTGCCCCCACTCCCATTTGTTTCAGTGCATTTCCAGTGTGCGCAACCATCGCTTGGGCTTGCGCCTGTGCGACCACGCGCAGCTGAGGATCGTTCAACTTTTGCTCAAGCTGGGTGAGTGCTTCTGCGATTTTTCGTAGAGGTGCAAGTTCTTCAGGCTTTGCTTGGAGTGAAGCAAGCGCGAGCATTTGCCCCAATCGCTTGCGAACACTCTCAACAAAAGCGCCAGTCAGTTCTTTTTGTTGGGCAGGATTCGCTTTCAAAGAACCGCCACCGGTCGCTGCTGTGCTGGGCAAAAGCGCCGTTGCCAATTCTGCGCGAAGTTTGATTCTCTCCGCACTATCGGGCTGAACCAAATCTAGCACGCTGCGAACTTCAGCAACAAGTGGTTGCGCATGAGCACGTTCCACTGTGCTTGTGACCTGCGCTTCGGTTCTGCAAATCACAGCGCCAAACCAAGATGCACTTAATGAGTCTTCGAGAATTCGGTGTTCCCATTGGATAGATTCCAACCCATCTGCCTGCAGTTTCAGCAAGTTGCTTTCGAATCTCATCATTGGAATCAAAGAGCAAAGAGCGATCGTCGCAATTCCACAGCCGATGAGAATTCGCGTTGACCTTTTCCTCGATGGGCTAGATGGCTGTACATCTACAGGCAGTGAAATGACGCTTTCAGAAACGTTGCGATCCTTCGCACGATTCTCACGCCAGCCATCCACCAGAATTATGAGCGCAGGCAGCACAGTCGTCATCATCAATGCACAGATAACAAGTCCACTTCCAGCAATAATTCCAAGTTCCCGCAATCCTCCGAATTCTGTACCAAGAGCAATAAAGAACACGACTGCGCTGGTGAGTGCGCCCACCCAAGTGGGGATCGTGTTGGCCTCCATCCCCGAACGCATTGCTTGAAAAGTGCCAATTTTGCCTCGAAACTCTGTGTAACGCGCAATTGTGTGAATCCCATAATCCACACCAGCGCTGACCAGAACCAACATAAAGACGAGGCTGAGCAAATTCAATCGACCGACGAGCAGCGTGGCGGTGCCGTATGTGCACGCAAAGGTCATTGCAAGAACGACGCATGCCAGAATTGGACGCACAAGACTTCCAAATGTCCACATTGTGAAGATCACCACAAGAATTGTTGCGATGAGCGTTCCGCGTGTCATATCTTGATTGGTTGTCAGCAGTTCGTCCGCTTGCAACACAGGCTTTCCAGTCAACCCGATATCCACTGCAGGCGAATGGGATTGCACTTGGGAAATGACGCCACGTATCTTTGCTAAGACGGGTTCGATGGTTCCCAGCCCAGAGAAATCTTTCTGCGGGAGAATCTCAATGAAAAACATATTCCCACTCGACGAAACCAGATATTCACTCTTGCGTTCGTGGGCGAATGCAAATCCATCGTCTGGTTGTGCAGAGACGGCACTCATCAAGAGCGCTGCGCCAGCACCGATTTTTTGACGCTCTTCAACACTCATCGAAAGACCATTGCTCATGAGCCTTTGTAATCGTTCATCGGCGGCACTGAGCACCGTGAATGCATTCGAAGATGACTCCGCAAAATTAAGTAGCGGTCGGAATCCATCCGAAGCAGTGACAAGAGATCGCAATTCTGCTGTACTCATCGCACGAGGAGCAAGTCGCCACTGTTCATCTCCATCGATGCGCGCATAGACCCCTGGAAGGTCCGCGAGAGATTCAAGTCCCAACTTCAGTTCATCCACAGCGGCCTTTGCGGCTGCGGGATTTCCTTTCGCATCGACAGCGACATAAAGATATTCAAGGTCACCAAATTCCTTGCAATATGCAGTGTATTTCTGCATAAATGCGCGATCTGGGCTGATGAGCGAATCGGTGTTGGCATCAAGCGTGAGATTCTTGCCCGCATACCACGCACTAATCAACGACAGTAGCACAGCGCAAATCACTACCGTCATAGGCGCACGAGTCACGAAGTTGGTCAGTAACGCAATGATTCGCGTTCGCCAATTTGGATATGCCTCTTGGGTATCGAGCGAACCGTTATGCATGAGGGCTCGTAATCATTTCCGAGAGTCTGTGCGCTGATCAGCTGTGTCTCTTTCACCAAGCCATTCCGCGGCTGCCTGACGTACATCTAATTCGTTTGCAATTTTCGGAGCTGCATGATTCGTCCGAAGTGAGTTCATCGCAATTCGCCTCAGCGAATCCCACGCTGGTCCTGGAAAGCGGTGGATCCCAAGCATTATCTTCTCAAACGCACCAAGAAAATCAGTGACATCATCCGAAGAGATCGTTAATGGAGGAGTCAACTTGAGCACAGGAATCGCATGCCCAGCGACTTGCGAAAGAATTCGATGATCCTGCATTAATGGAATCGTTACCGCTTGTGTGAATAGATTGTCGTCGAGGGCATGGATCATTCGCCATGCCATTCGCAATGTCAGACTGCTGGGCTTTGCGAACTCGATTCCGATCATCAGACCGCGCTGTCGAATTGCACCGATGAACTCGAATCGTGGCTTCATTGCCTCCAGTCCATTGCGCAAGAGTGCGCCCATTTGTGTGGCATTTTCCGCTAATCGCTCATCTTCTAAAACGCTCAGAGTCGCAAGGCCAGCAACCATCGCAAGTCCGCTCATATGAAAAGTCGACGAATGAACAATCGCACGATCAAGACGAGAAAAGACCTTGTCCCAGACGGCAGTCTTCGTCATCACCGCACCGACTGGAACATAGCCGCCAGAAAGTCCCTTGCTCAGCACGACGATGTCAGGTTCAACAGCACCTTCTTGATCGATCGCGAGGAAAGATCCTGTTCGCCCAACGCCGGTCTGAACTTCATCAACAACAAATAGCGCACCATATCGATGGCAGAGAGCGGAAGCCTCGGCAAGGAAACCATACGAGTGCACATTGACTCCCTTACCCTGAATTGGTTCGACGACGAATCCTGCAACATCGCCACGGGCAAGTTCTCGTTCGAGAGAAACCAAATCGTTGAAGGGCAGGGCGCGAAAATCTTTTGGATGTGGTTCAAACCCACTGCGGAAACTTTCGCATCCATTCATCGCCAGCGCACCAGTCGAAAGTCCGTGGAATGCACCTTTTTCATAGAGCATTGTGGGTCTTCCAGTTGCACAGCGCGAAAATTTAATTGCCGCTTCGATGCCTTCCGTTCCTGAGTTGGTGAAAAACACTCGATCGAGATCCCTTCCAACGCGACCTTTCAACTGCCGCGCCAGCAAACCAGGAAGAATCGACGCGTCGAACTGAACCATCGAAGGAGTTTGTGATGCAAGAAAATCTGTGAGCGCTTTGCGTATCACAGGATGGTTACGTCCCACATTGCAAACCGCATATCCACCGATCATGTCGAGATAGCGATTTCCATTTGCATCCCAGAGATATTGCGACTCCGCACGCACATATTCTTGGTCGAATCCAATCAGTTTCAGAGCCTGCATCCACTTCGGGTTGACATGGTCACGGTGGAGTGACTGTGCTGCGCCGCGGTGGGTCGCTTGAAGTTGAGCGAGATCAAAGGACATTAAAACTTGCGTGTGCAGTGATCGTTGGAGTCGCCGGCAAGGTGCCACCTACAAGGACATGTCGCCCAGCGACAAATACATCTGTTGCTCGCCCTCGAACTTGCCAACCATCGAAGGGGCAATTGCGACTCTTCGACTGGAAAGTTTCCGAATCGATTTTCCATGTTGCGTTGGTATCGAGCACCGTCACATCCGCCGGGACACCCTGCGCAATTTGACCATGTCCGATCGAATCGATTCCCAAGAGTCGAGCAGGCTCGATCGTCAGCAGCGCAATCAGTCGCGGCCAATCAATCGCGCCACTCTCAACGAGCGCCTTGGCATAGAGCGCAAGAGCGCATTCCAATCCGATCATTCCAAATGGTGCAGCAGTAAAATCGCGGGCTTTTTCCGCTGATGCATGCGGCGCATGATCAGTTGCAAGCACAGTGATCGTTCCATCCACGATCCCTTCGATCAATGCACGAATGTCTTCGTCGGTTCGCAGCGGGGGATTGACCTTGGCTTGCGTGTTGTAATTATTGCAAGCTTCTTCAGTCAACAACAGATGATGCGGCGATGCTTCTGCAGTGACGCGCTGTCCATCCGCACGTGCGCGTCGAACAATGTCCACTCCACCGGAAGTCGTCATGTGCTGCACGTGATAGCGGGAGCGATGCCCACGGTTCAAGCGAATATCTCTTTCAATAATGATTTCTTCTGCGACTGCAGGCCATCCGCCGAGTCCAAGTCGCGCACTGATCACCCCAGAATTCATCACTCCGCCCATCGTCAACGTGGGATCTTGGCAGTGCTGCATAAACACTTTGTCCAGCGATGCACATACTGCGAGAACTTTTCCCATCATCCCCGCACTTGCGATGCAGTCACCGTCATCGGTGAATGCAACTGCGCCAACTTGCGACATCGCTCCCATTGGCGCGAGTTGTTCTCCAGCGCGTCCAACCGTTGCTGCGCCAGCCACAAAGACGCGCGCCTTTCGACTTGCTGCGGCTCGCATCTGCACGAATTCAACGGTGCTTGGAAGGTCGATGGTCGGGGTCGTGTTCGGCATGCAGCACACACTGGTAAATCCGCCTGCAACAGCTGCTGCGGCTCCAGTTGCGATTGTCTCTTTGTGCTCTGCTCCAGGTTCTCGAAGATGAACATGCGGATCAATCAATCCCGGAACAACCAAGCGTCCTTCACATTCGATCACCGTACCGCCTGCTGACGCAGAAAGTTTTCCAGGCTTCTTCGAGATTTCGCAGATCACACCAGCTGAAATCAACACATCAGCCGTGGCATCAAAGCCACTCGCAGGATCGATGACCCGACCTCCACGAAGAAGAAAGGTGTTATTCACGGTGATTTCATAATAGCGAATCTTGGTCCGTAAAGACAAAATGAAAACCGCAGAACCCAATTGCTCGGGCTCTGCGGTTTAATTGATTCTCGGTGATTATCTAAATCAGCCGTTGGTCTTGCCAGACATTGGGCAACCTGTGGCTGCGCCGGACATTGGGCATGCGCCGCAACCCGACTTCTTTTCGCCGCTGACTGCGCCTGGTGATGCTGCCTCTGGTGCAGCTGTCTTATCGCAGCTCGCTGCCTTGTTTTCCTTGCAGCATGAAGACGACTTGCCACTGACAGCTCCTGGAGCCGTGGTGGTGTCGGTGTTTGCGCATGCAGCGAGTGAGAGGAGGAGAATGCTTCCGGTAATAAGTGCGAAACGCTTCATAGTGTTGATTCCTTTGGTTGTGAACTTGTGTTCGAGTTGGTGTGAAAAACAGAAAATCCTTGGACAAAGTATATCGGCTCAACGGTCGGAGTTATCTAGAATTGCATAAAATGGTCAACAATTTGATTTCGCAATTGCTGAAAAAAGCTCGTGGATTGCCGCCAGAGTCTGGGGTCTATCTCATGAAAGACGAGCAAGGGGGGGTTTTATATGTTGGGAAAGCCCTCTATTTGCCTGATCGGGTCAGTTCTTACTTCATTGCGAGCACCGATTTGGGGCCTCGCAAACAGCCCATGCTTGCGCTAATCGTTGATTTTGATGTGATCATCTGCGAGAGCGAATGGGAGGCGTTATTGATGGAAGCGCGCCTCGTCAAAGATCTTCAGCCGCGATTCAACGAGCGGCTGCTTGATGACAAGACGTTTCCATATCTCGCGATCACCATGCG
>JBEELA010000180.1:0-2668 GCA_041168365.1 Planctomycetota bacterium | reverse complement strand
GTCCTTCAATTCGACAACGCTATTGATTGCGCGGCCTTTTGCAGTTCGCGACATTTCGGGGATCTGCCAGACTTTAATTTGATAGACGCGTCCAGTATTGGTGAAACAAAGAAGATCATCGTGCGTGCTGGCGATGAAGACACGTTCGATGTAATCACCATCCTTCGCATCGGATCCGCGAACGCCAACGCCGCCGCGGCCTTGCGTGCGGAATGTGTCGACAGCAAGCCGCTTCACAAATCCTTCGTGGCTGACGGTGACAGCCACATCGTGTTCTTGGATGAGTTCTGCAAGATCGAAGTCGCCGGCCTCGTCCGCCTCGATGGTGGTGCGGCGCGGATCGCTAAATTTTTCGGCGATATCGAGCACATCTTGGCGAACAATTTTCAGGACGAGCGATTGATCGCCAAGGAGTTTTTCAAAGCCGTCGATTTCGAGCAGAAGTGCAGCGAATTCGCTGGCGAGTTTTTCGACTTCCAATCCAACCAACTGAATCAATCGCAGTGCGCCGATCGCATCTGCTTGAACGCGAGTCAATTTGACGCCTGCGCCGACTCGGCTCGCAATAGCAATGCGCTCTGGAACCAAATGTGCGCTGGGATGATCTTCTGCGATACGGAACGCGCGTTCCATGAGAGCCTGAATCGCTTCTTCACGCGTGCGAGAAGCTCGAATGATTGCAATGACTGCATCGATGTCGCATACGGCATAGACGAGTCCTTCGAGACGATGCGCTTGCTGTCGCGCTTGGCGAAGTTGGAATTCCGTGCGGCGACGGATCACTGTGCAACGATGATCGATGTAGCACGAAATCAGATTGCGGAAGGGGAGCGTTCGAGGCTGGCCGTTGACCAGCGCGATATTCATGATGCTGTATGTCGTTTGCAGCGGAGTGAATTCGTACAACTGGCGTTCGACGACAGCTGGATCTGCTCCCTTGCGAAGCACAACCAGAATGCGCGTTTGTGCATCGCGTCCCGAATGATTTCGCACATCGACGATGTCTGGAATTCGATCGTCTTTCTTCGCATCGACAATGCGCTCGATGAGAATGCTCTGCACCACTTGATATGGAATCTCTTCGATGATGATCATGTTGCGTCCGTCTTTCGTCTCGTGACGAATACGACCACGCACAGTCAACCGTCCACGACCAGTGGCGTACGCCTCTGCAATTCCGCGACGTCCAATGATCGAACCTCCCGTTGGGAAATCAGGTCCCGGCACAAGCGCGAGAAGTCCATCCAATCCAATGTCTGGATTATCGATCGTCGCCACAATGGCATTGGCAATTTCGCCAAGATTGTGCGGAGGCATTGCACTTGCCATACCCACAGCAATTCCAGACGATCCGTTCACAAGAAGATTTGGAAACTTGCCTGGAAGAACCATCGGCTCCATCAAGCGGTCGTCATAATTTGGCTTGAAATCAACGGTTTCTTTGTCGAGATCTTCCAGCATCGCAACTGCAACGCCAGTCATTCGAGCTTCGGTGTATCGCATCGCTGCGGGCGGATCACCTTCAATTGATCCGAAGTTTCCTTGCTTGTCGATCAAGAGTGCGCGCGTCTTCCACGATTGACCAAGATTCACAAGCGTTGGATAGATGACGGACTCACCGTGCGGGTGATAATTTCCGCTTGTGTCGCCGCAGATCTTTGCGCATTTGATCTGCTTGCGACCAGGCGAAAGATTTAAATCATGCATCGCAACAAGAATGCGGCGCTGCGATGGCTTGAGTCCATCGCGAACATCTGGAAGTGCACGATCCATAATCGTGCTCATTGCATAGACGAGATATGACTCGTGCAATTCACGGTCGATCGTCTTATCGATCACATGACCGAGCGTCGAATTTGGTTCTGGAGTTGCAGGTGGAACAGTGGTCACGGCGAAGTGAAAATCATACCCATTTTCGACAAAGTTTGCCTGCTTTGGCGCCAACTTTTACATCCAAAAATAAGGGCCTTTGCATGTATTTACGATCGCTCAACCGCAGTCTTGTTTGTCAGTCGAAGAAGTGCCAAATGTTCGCTGTTTCCGCCACCTCCTTCGAGGGGACTTGGGCAATCGGCGATCACTTGCACTCCAAATTCAGTCATTTCTGCCAGCACTCTCTTGACCACATCCGAAGCGATTTGTGCTGGGAGGCAACCTTTGACAAGCGCTTTGCGTTCATCTCCCTGCGACTCGTAGTGAGGCTTGATCAGCGCCACGATGCAGCCAGTCGGGCGTAACCAGCGCAATGCGACCGGGATCGAATGCCTTTGTCGAGTCCACGCCATATCGAGCACGACGATGTCGACCCCTTGAGGAGGGACTGGAGAATAAAGCACATTGGTTCTTTCGCGCACATCCACGCGAGGATCATTGCGAAGTTTCCAATCCAGCATGCCATACCCCGTATCGACGGCGATGACTTTCGCTGCGCCTCGCTTCAACAGGCAATCTGTGAAACCGCCAGCATTGCAGCCGAAATCAGCGCATTCGAACCCCGTGACATCGATCTGAAACGCATCAAGAGCGTGGGCCATCTTGATTCCAGCTCTGGAGACATATTCCACAATTTCACGCTCTTCGTTTCATCGGCTTCGTTTCATAATCTTTCAACCATCATCTTTTATGTAGATACACCAAGCAGGGCGATTCCCAGTCGATCTGCAACTTC
>JBEELA010000179.1:0-4316 GCA_041168365.1 Planctomycetota bacterium | reverse complement strand
TCCAGCCGTTGGAAAGTTCTCTCGGGCGAGTTCCGCAGGCGGCCGACGGCTCTTGCAATAAAACTTCGTAAACCAGATCGTGTCGGTCGCCGAGGACTGTTTGAGCCCCGAGAGGACTTTTCACGGCTGAACACTTATGCATTTCCGTGGCTGTTTCCGTCGCTGTTTCCGCCGCTCGATTCAGCGATAACGCGAAACTGCATTCAGAATTGTTCGCCGAACAGTCTCTGAATCGCGAATCACAGACCACTCCAAATTGTGATCGACATGTACGCGAGGATGCTCGCGACGACTTTCTACTTTCTTAACACTCGACAGTGATTCTTCAAACTGTTGAGTCTGCTTCACTCGACGCGCACGACGAATTCTGCGCGATGGACCAGACAAAATTGCGAGCGAACCCGTGTTACCCACCCGCTCAGGCCAACGATGCGGTTGACCAATGCCTGCAACTTCCCCCAACAAACATTCGTGAATTTCTGGTATCGCTCCGTGCCGCACCACGATTCTGCAGTCGGTCAATATATAGAGCCGAAATATCCAATCGATCGTCTGCCATGCTGCGCGAGCGATAAGAATTGCGACCGATGCAAGAATTGCTCCGCGGAAATCCCATGGGATCGATGGATCGAGCGACGCAAGCATGAGCAGTACTCCTGCGACGGCGGCGGCGGGCAATGCACCCATACTCGTCGAAAAAATAAACCATACGCTCGGTCGAATCATCAGCAAAACAGTTTCATCATCGCGAATCAATCCCGCGAACTCCCGAACTTCCTCGGCGTCGCTGGCGATGGCGGGGCTCACCGCGGAGATCTCTCACGAATTCCGTCCTCGCCGAGCACGCCCACAAATGGCATATTGCGGAATTCATCGTTGAAATCCAATCCATAGCCAACAACAAAAACATCGGGGATGTCAAATCCAACCATCTCGCATTTCGTCGACATCGCTTGTTCGCGCTGTTTTCTCAATAACACACAAGCGCGCAGCGATGCAACGCCGAGCAAACTCAATTCGGTTCGAAGTAATCGAAGCGTTCCGCCAGAATCCAGCACCTCATCAACGATGACCACATGCTTGCCAGCAAGATTCTTTGGCAGCGCAGACGAAAGAACTGCTCCCTGACTGGTCGTAGATGCGCCATATGAAGTGACGCTGACCATCGAAATCGCCACGCGCGTTGGAATTGCACGCATCAAATCAGCTGCAAAGACAATTGCGCCGGTCAAGACCGCGACCAACACGACATCCTTTCCATCCGCAAATTCAAGGGAAAGTTCTTGGCCAAGTTCGCGCACGCGACGCGCGATCGAAGCTTCATCGATAAGCACTTGCTCGATACCTTGTTCACGCCAATATGTGGGAACGAGTGGAGAAGTGTTCACGCATCACTCCCGATTCTTTTCATGATCATCGCTTGCGCGGCTTTCCCATCGACCGATCCTCCCGCTTGCTTCACAACTGCGCCAACAATCCGTCCGATCGCCGCCATTTTTCCAGCGCGCACATCATCAGCTGCCTGCTTGTTTGCAGCAATCGCCGCGTCAACCCATGCCTCCAATTGTCCTTGATCGTTGCTGACAATCAAACTTGCGCGTGCCGCAAGTTCTTGCGCTGAATCAGCAGATTCGCAAGCAAGTCCAAAAAGTTGTTCCGCTCCCTGAGCAGAAATGGAGCCCGCTTCGCGCATCGCAATGATGTCTGCGATTTGCCGAGGGGTGATACCCAGATCTGCTATTGCGATCGAAAGCTCGTTCGCTCGACGGGCTCCAGCATTTAACACAATCTTTGCGACGAGAATCGATGACGCTGCGCCACCTGCCGCGTCCACTGCGGCATCGAAGAAAATGCAAAGCGAAGGAAGGTCCATCAATTGCCGGAGATCTTTTTCGCCAATTCCAGCTGCGATATATCTAGATTTCCTCGATGATGGAAGCTCCTTCATCTCTGCACGGACTTTCGCGAGCCACTGCGCGTCGACTTCAACTGGAACAAGATCTGGGTCTGGAAAATATCGATAATCGTGTGCGTCTTCTTTTTCGCGCTGAAGGATAGTGACATTGGCAACATCATCCCATCCACGCGTGGACTTCATGCCACGTCCCTGCTCTCGACCAGTTTCGATCCACTCCTTCGTTTGACGTTCGACCTCATGATCGATCGCACCGCGAACTGCTCGAAACGAATTGAGATTCTTAATCTCGTTGATTGGCGTGCGCACTTCGCGACCATCTGAAAGTGTCAGCGCAAGATTGACATTCGGCTCGAAGCGCATATGCCCCTTCTGCATAATCCCTTCGGTCACTCCAAGAAAGCGGCAAAGATTTCGCAATTCTTGGGCGAAAGCCACAACTTCTTCGGATGTTGAGAAGTCTGGTTCAGTCACAATCTCGAGCAGTGGAGTCCCGGCACGATTTAAATCGACAAGGGATCCATCGAATGGAATACCGCCTGGAAGTTCGTGCCCAAGTTTTCCGGTGTCTTCTTCCAAATGCGCACGCACAATTCCAATTCGCTTCATCAACCCATCAGGCAGAGTCAGATCGAACCAACCCTTCGCGCAGAGCGGCATGTCGTACTGACTGATTTGATAACCCTTCGGCAAGTCGGGATAAAAATAATTTTTACGGTCCCACTTCGATTGTGATGCGATGGTGCAATTCAAGGCAAGTCCGACCATCATCGACATTTCGATTGCACGCCGATTCATAACAGGAAGCGTTCCAGGAAGTGCCGCGACAATCGGATCCACCAAGGTGTTTGGCTCGGCCGAGAAAAAATCTGGGTGCGCCACATTTGCAGCACGAGTGAACATCTTTGATCTCGTGGCCAATTCGACATGGATTTCCAAGCCAACAATCAGTCTGGAGTTTGAAATGCTTGGTCGATTCGATGCGGTCATATTCGGATCATACGAATTGGCGAAGAGATTTGAAGGCACTTCAAGTCGCCTCTGTGATAGCGTGTCGTTATGTCCAACACGATGAAATTTGCGCTTTTAGTGGCATTCGTATTCGTTGTGAATGCGCAAGCGCAAAGTCCAGAGAATCCCGCTTCACCAATTCCTGAACCAGTTGCAGCTCCAACCGCAAGACCAGTTGCAAATCCAGTTCAGCGACCAGAGCGAGACACAACTCGTACACGCCCAGTCGTCCCAGCCGATTCGCCAGATGTCACAGAGAGATTGCGGCGCTTTCGAGAAATCACAATCGATCCAAATGATCCAACTTCTATGCGAACACCAAGAATGCAAACCGCATCAATGCGCCCAGCACGTTTGTATTGTCCTCCACACGGTCCAATCGAAATCAATATTCGTCGCGGAGATGCGGGCGAGACTTTGACGCTGATGCTCATCGATCGCAATGGAGAAGTGCTCGGTATGGCCAAAGGAGTGCAGGGTCGAGTCAATCTCCTCGAAGTTATTTCTGGCATCGACTCGCTCCAATGCGCTGCATGGTTGCAACTCGTGCAAGACGATCATCCCCTCGGGCCTCCAATCGTCATTCAACCAATTCGTGAACCGCCACCAGTGCGAACGACTCGCGCGACTCGACCGAATAGCACTGCGACATTCACGAAAATCATCGGATGGGGTGATCAACCTTTGGACGCGGATGATCCAACAATCGATGAAGAGCGCAAGACGTGGATCGCTGGTGATCCGCCAATCATTTCTGGGTTTAAGACATACACCGATATGGATGTTCTGATTCGCACAGACCACGGAGAAATTCTCGTCGCACTCGCGCCAGATGAAGCTCCAAGCACGGCATGGAACTTCCGCACACTCGCAAGAGATGGTTTTTATGACCAGAGTGGATTTCACCGTGTTGTTCCCGCTGATCGTGAAGGAAAGCCATTTGTTATTCAAGGCGGCGATCCAACATTGACCGGTAACGGCGGTCCAGGATTTGCGCTTGCTCTCGAACCAAGCACCCTGCCGCACGATTATGGTGTGATTTCTATGGCTCGCGCAGATGAACCACATTCAGCAGGTTCACAATTCTTTTTCGCGCTCGGTCGCGAAGGGACCGCGAGACTTGATGGGCAGTATTGCTCGTTTGGATATGCAGTCTCTGGATCTCGTGCTATTGATTCGATTGCGGCGACTCGGATTGCAGACATCACCGAAGGTCGACCTGCAAACATCCCCATGATCTTGGCAATGCAACTTGTCAGTGCCCCTGCTCGAATGCCTGGTATTGATCGCCGCCAAGATCGGATCAAGACAACAACCAACGTTGGCGAAGTTGCGCCGACGGCTCGTTGATTACTGAAGCGCTACTTATGCTGTGGTTTGCTTGCGTGCG
>JBEELA010000178.1:0-4509 GCA_041168365.1 Planctomycetota bacterium | reverse complement strand
GACCTACTCGACTCCAGCTGGCAATGGTTCGGCTTACTCATTCAGTTCGAACAACTGGGCGATCGGCGATTACTATCAAGTGAGTGTGTCGACAATTGGATACTCGGGCGTCTCCATCAGTTGGGATCAAACCCGAAGTAGCACTGGTCCAGCGACCTTTGACGCAGTGATGAGTGTTGACGGTGGTGCAAACTGGACGACAATTTTGGCTGGATACTCGGTCATACAAGCTGGATTGGCAGGAACTAATACGACCTCTTGGAGTACTGTTACTTCGCAGGCTGCCTTTACTCTGACCGCCGTTGCAGGCGCAGCTGCAGACGAACAGGCCAATGTCCTCTTCCGTCTTCGATCAACTGTCACGACTACTGCTGCCGGTACAAATCGTATTGACAATTTCATTGTTTCTACTGTTCCAGCACCAGGCGCAATCGCACTTCTCGGTCTCGCGGGCTTGATTGGTCGTCGTCGCCGCTGAGACGCCGCGACCTTCGGTTCCCGAACCTCAGGATCAAAAGACCCCGACAATTGTTGGGGTTTTTTATTTTTTAGTTTTTACAAAAAAAATGTCCACTGAAAGTAATTGAGCAGTGAAACCAACGAACAAGTCGTTCGTTTCACACATCATTGGTTAAGGACAGATTGCGCCCCACATACTCAGCAATGAAGCAAGGTCAAGCCCATCGGTTGTTCCATCTCCATCTATATCGCCGCTCACAGTGCCCCAACCTGAAAGCACGATAGTCAGGTCAGTGCCATTGATCGAGCGATCTCCGTTGAGGTCTGCTAGGCAGGGAAGTGGAAGAGTGACACGCGTGGGCCAACGGAAACTTGCGGCAGGGGTCAGTTGATTGACGATCGTTATCTCTGTTCCAAGAGTTACGTCGATCACCATGACGCGTGTACCGCCAGCGTACAAAATATTCCCATTGTCTAGTTGAAAGACACCGCGCGGAATCGTGATAAGTCCAGAGAATCGAGAGAGTTCAATTCCCGTAGCAAGGTCATATTGGAAAATTCCACTGGGATCAGAAAAACCTGCGACGAGAGCGCTTCCATCACCTCGAAGATGAATATGTTGAGGAAAGTCAATTCCAATGATCCCATCGCTGTCGTGCCAAGTTGGTGATTGAACAACACAGTCATCGTGCACCAACTCGATGTCTTCTCCACCAGAAATGGCAGTTCCAGAATCGCCGACCAAGAAATTTCCATTGCCGATATATGCTATATCTCTGGGTGAAATGATCGAATTTGCAACGCACCAAATCCCAAATTCGGTGCCGTCATAACGAACACGGTTCAATTGTCCAATTGTTTTAGATCCAATAGTTATAGATGTGCTGAAGTAAATCCAGTCACCGACCATTTCCAATCCGTACGCACGGCTGACACCATCAGCTGGCCCAACGATTGTGCGTAGATAAGTTCCGGTTTTGGAGTATTCGAATATTGCATTGGCAACTTCGTCCGAAATGAGCAAAGTCTCAAATGGCGTGACAACAATTTCGATTGGTTGGCTGAGATGTCCATCGCTTGGGATGAAGTTATTACTGATCAAGCTTCCGTCGAAAGGGCTAAATGCCCAGACATTATCGCCAAGCGAATTTGGAATCAATAACACATCCTCTGCATACACAGTCGAAACGACAGACGTAATTGAAAGGGCTGCAAAAGTTGAACAAGAGAAAAAATTCATAGGAAAATTATACCGCCCAAAGCAAAGAATTCAAAAAAGGTGAGTGAGATTGTGATATTTAAGTTCACCCTAAAATCGATCGGCGGCGTTTGACATAATCCCACACGACAAATCGGTCCAGTTCTTTTCCTGCAACAAAGAAGACGCGTCCGCCTGTCGATTCGGCCATTCGGTGAGCAAACTGCACATCGTCCTCGGTCTGGCTCCAACTTGGCAGTAAAAAGATATTGATAATGATGCCGGCGTCTTTGCAGCGCATTGCTTCGCGGATCGTCTCACGCTCGGTACGAGGATCTGGCGGATACATCATGTAGAGGTCGCTGCCTTCGAAATGCGCCGTCGGTAATCCATCAGTGATCAGCATCACTTGACGATTTGGCGTTGGTCTTCCACCAAGCCACTGCCTAGATAACTGCAGTGCACGCTGAATGTTTGTGAAGTGAAGCGGCAAGTCCATCTCTGTGATGTCGGGGTCGGACATATCCGCGCGCAAACGAACAACAGGTTCATTGATCGTCACCGGTTTGGGCATGATGTTTGGGATTTCTCCTGGCGCACGCAACTTTGCGACCGTGTACATCTCGACGAACTGCAGAAAGTCACCTGGATATTCGCTGCGAATAAGTCCGTCGAGCGCGAGCGCCATTCGCTTTGCTTGAACGTATTGCCCGCCATAACGCATCGAGCCTGACATATCCATAATGACAGCTGTTGCACACTTAGGTTGTTGGCGTGTCTTGTGAACAACGATGTCGTCATTGCGCATTCGAACCGGTGTTCCAGGAATGCGTGGTCCGTCGGCAGATTCGCGCAACAATGCGTTGACCATACTTTGTGGAATATCCATCGCCGCAGGACTGTCGCCGAATTCATATGCGCGCGTCGATGGAAGTTCGACAGCGCCATCAGGGTTCGCAACACCATCGTGTCGACCGCTACGCGATGCTTGCAGACTTCCGAAAATTGTCGAGAGAAGCGTTCGTTGATACAACCGCATTGCCTTTGGAGTGACCTGCCATCCACCTTCTGGAGTTCGTGCAAGGCCGGCGTCTTCTGCGAGCCGCTGTAGAAGTTCGTTCACACGCTTCTGCGCATCCCGCAAAGAATCGATTTGTTCTTGTGGGGCGAATTGTTCAAGAGCATCCATATCAATGATCGCAGGCTTTGCATTCTTGAGAGCTTCGCGAAGTTGCCCGAGGAGTCTTTCGATTTCTTCCAGTTCTCCCTTGACTTCCATTGCATGAGGAACATCGAGCGCTTCTCGACCAGTGAAAGTCCATCGTGATCCAAGTTGGTCGATCTCGTACTTTTCTCCAAGCCTCTCAAGCGCATGCGTCAATGCGCGCTGTGATTTCGAACCTTCCGGAAGGCGATACCAAAGTCTCTCCAAGTCGCGCAGTTGTTCTCCAGCAATTGCGTGAGCGATTCGCTTGGCAAGTTCAGCATGCTCGCCGCGAGGGACAGCATCGGCAGCAGCATCGAAGAATGCTCGCGCCGCAGCCTTGACGGCAGGGGCCGGGTCAAACGTTTCCAAAATGCGCGCCTTGCGTTGTTCGAGCAACTCGATGAGCGCGTCGATACTTGGTCCAAGACCTTGAATCTGTGAGGGATCGATATGAATCGCATTGGCAAGTTCTTCATCTGTGAAGTGCCGCATCGATCCATGACCGAGCAAATGTTCAAATGCACCGCGCGCAGCGCCGCTGGCATCAGCAGGTTGAGAGGTTCCAAATTTTACTGCGTCATAGCCAAGATATGTGTGCACAACTCCACCGAGTGGTTGCGGAGGCAGAAGCGAAGGGATGTTGTCCGAATCTTCCACAGTGTTTATTTCACCTCGTATGCAACCCGACCATGCTTTGTTGTGCGGCTCACTCGGTCGGTCGCCCACAATCCGGCGAGCACAAATTCCGCGCACGAAGCACGCACGCCAGCATCGCCACCAGCATTCACTTCGAACGCTTTGTCCCATGCTTCTGGAACGCTCTTCAGCCGCTGCACATACTGCGAACTTGGAACGAGTTCTCCTACTTCGATGCGCACACCCTTGGCAAATGCATCGGCAATTGCAGGCAATCCATGTTCTTCCACATATTCCTTGAAGACGACGCCGACAGCTTCGGCGACGATTGCGTCAATCACTTGTCGCTCATTCATTTGATGGCTTCCCATGAGATCGAGTTCGAGTTTGCCAAGCGCAGAGGAATGCAAATGTCCAAGATCGCTGATGCGTGGCACAGCGGGAGTCTCGCCGAGTTGAATTGCGCGTCTGCGTGCACTCGCAACCATCGTGCGCCAATTCGCAGCACTAAATCGTGCACTCACTCCCGATGCTTGATCGACGAATTTGCTCTTTCGCGCGGCGATAGAAATTTCCTCGATCACACGGTCCATGAATGGCGGCACGATGACTGGGAAATCTCCACCGAGATCCATGCCAGATTCTTGCCGAGTGATGGCAATGCCTGCATCTCGCTCGCGTGGATAATGCGTGACCACCGTGCTGCCGATGCGATCCTTTAACTGAGGGATCACCTTTCCAGAACGGTTGTACGTGGTTGGGTTGGCGCTAAAGACAAGCAAGACATCGAGATCGAAACTGACTGGATATCCGCGGATTTGCACGTCTCGTTCTTCGAGGACATTAAAGAGTCCAACCTGAACAAGTTCGTCAAGATCTGGCAGTTCATTCATTGCGAATATTCCACGGTGCATGCGTGGGACCAATCCGAAGTGCAGCGCTTCTTCCGCACCCATGCTGTTCCTGCGGCGAGTTTTGATGGATCAATTTCGCCGATCAAATCTGCAAA
>JBEELA010000177.1:0-3807 GCA_041168365.1 Planctomycetota bacterium | reverse complement strand
CTGTTTGATGGCGAAAGATCTGAGCGACATCCCAGGATCTCCTCCGACTTGCCAACCATCTGCGACACGAAAGGCGATCTCGCACTCCTGCGAAGGGCGGGGGGTGACAACTGCGCTGGGAACTTTGCCTTGTGCACTCTGATCTAGCCATTCCAAAAGCGCCGCGCGATCTGTCTCAGAAAGTTTGCGTGAGTGCTTCAACGGAGCACCCGATTCGCTTGGAAGCCATGGTGGCATCAATCCATCTCGAACAATTTGCGCTGCAGTTGTCGCTCTGCGTCGCAGCGCAATTGGATCAGTCAAGTCAAGTGCGGCTGGACTGTTTGCGCCATGACATGGCAAACAAGACTTGGAAAATACTTGCGCTCCATTCCAAATCCGCGGATTTTCAGGATCAATGTACTGATCAGCAGATGCGCAAACAGCCACAGTCGACAAGCAAAAAACAAAGCAAGAGCGACCCAATCGCTCTGCCAAGAAAATCATGCTGTTGCTGCAAGCCGCTGCGCAGCGCGGACAGGCTTTTGTGCGCGATTGGATTCCATCATTCGCCGTACTTCTTCTGCGTCGGCAAATTCCTCACCGAATCTCACAAGTCTGAGACTGTTGGCGATAACGAAAATATATGCAGCAGCTTGATAGAAAGGTGTGACCCAAATATCAATCTGGCCAGTTGCTGCCAATGCAAGACCGATCGTTGCCAACAACAAACTCGCTCCGATATTGACAGCAATGATTCCGCGCGTCTTCGCTGCAAGTTCGAGCAAGAATGGAATGTGTCGAAGATCTTCATTCATCAAAGCAACGCCTGCGCTGTTGGTCGCAATATCCGAACCTGAAAGTCCCATGGCAACGCCAACATCTGCGCTGGCGAGAATTGGTCCGTCGTTGATTCCGTCGCCGACGACAAGGACCTTGTGGCCGCGTTGCAGCAGATACTTCAATTCTTCGTGCTTCTCTTCTGGAAGGCATTCAGCTTCGATGGTGTCCACACCAACAGCTTCGCCCACTTGACGCGCGACAGCCAATCGATCACCTGTGAAGATGCAGATGCGCCGAACTCCCAATTGTCGCAGGCGAGTAACAGTTTCCGCTGCATTTTGGCGCAGTTTGTCTTCAAGTCCGACTGCGCCTAAATATTTGTTGTCGACCATGACATGCACGCTCGACATGCCTTCGATGCGCTCTTCAACCTTGGCGACTTGTTCTGCGACGCTTGGATTGAGTTCTCGAAGCCACTGTGATCTTCCAGCGTGAATGGTGGATCCGGTTGTAGTTTTTGCAAGCACTCCGCGCCCGTGAATTTCTTCATATGCGGTGAGAGCGGTGGGTTGGATTCGTGCGCGCGTTGCAGTTTCAAGAATGCTGCGTGCAAGTGGATGGTTGGAAGATTGTTCGCAGTCAGCGGCAGCTTGCAGAAGCGCGGCGCCTTCACATCCTTCTGCAGGAGCAAGTCTGCTGACGCTGAACTTTCCAGTGGTGAGAGTTCCAGTCTTATCCAAGACGACAGTGTCAATTCGTCCAGCAGCTTCCAATGTTCGCGTTTGCTTGATCATGATTCCCAATCGAGCCGCTGCAGCGAATGCTGCAACCATTGCAGTGGGGTATGCAATCAAAAGTGCACCTGGGCAAGTCACGACCAAGACGGTGATCGCACGCACGGCTGCTTGATCGCGAATTTCTGCAACCACGCTCTTGCTGGTGAAGAACCAAACTAATCCAGCGACCATCAACACAACTGGCACGTAATACGCAGCCAATCGTTCGATGAGTTCTTGGCGATCACTGCGAGAATTTTCTGCTTCTCGAATCAGCGTTTCGACTTTACCGATGGTGGTCTCACCTGCGACAGCAGTCACAGAAATATCCAATTGTCCCGTCAAATTGGTGGTTCCCGCATACACATCAAGTCCAGGCTGCGCTTCAACTGGCACAGCTTCGCCTGTCAACGAAGCCTGATTAATGCTGCTTGTTCCTCGCACAACGCGACCGTCGGCAGGAAGATTTTCTCCAGGTCGAACACGAAGTACATCTCCAACCTTCACAACATTGCGACTGACTTCACGCTCACTTCCAGAAGCATCGACGATGCGCGCCATATCTGGAGTCAATTCGAGCAGGTCGCGAATTGCGCGCTGTGCACCCCAAGCAGTTCGCGAGAGAATCAGTTCTGAGAGCCAGAGAAAGAAAGCAAGAAATCCTGCGGCGAGATAAAGATGATTCGCCATCGCGGCAAGCACCGCCAACGTCGCAAGCGAATCGCTTGATGGACGACCCATTTTCAATTCTTTCAGCGCGCCGACAGCCATCGGTATAGTCAGAATGATCGCGCCGATCACAGCAGGAATTTGAGCGACGGAGGGTTCAATACTAAAAAGCGCAGAGCCCAACCACGCAACCAAGAGCATCATGCCACCGCAGAGTGCGATAAAAAGTCTCTGTTCAAGTCGAATGCCGCCTTGTGCTGCCTCCGCATCGCGGTCATTTCGAGTTGTTGAGGTTGATGCATTCATCGTGGTCATAATTGATGGTTCTCCAATTGTGTTTTAGGTTAGCACGCTTGCGAACTCAAGTCGTGGTAGGGTGATTGGATGGCACAGCAGATTGCAGTCATTGGATGTGGGCAATTTGGAACCGTTCTTGCGTGCCACTGCGCGAAAGCGGGCCACAAGGTTTCACTTTGGGGACGCGATGCGCAAGAGATTGCGCCACTCTTGGCCAATCGCGAAAGTCCAAGAATCAAAGGTCTGCGAATTGCGGAATCGATCGCCATCACCATCGATGGTCGACATGCGATGTCGGGAGCGGATTTGGTGATCACAGCCATACCGGCTCAATACGCCCGTTCCATTTGGAAAGTTCTTGGCAAGGATTGCCCAAAGAGTGCATGTGTAGTGACCGTTGCGAAAGGGTTTGAAGTCGAATCGAAAATGAGGCCGAGTGAGGTGCTTGCGTCTCTGAACATTGGCGGAGAAATCGTCACCCTTTCTGGCCCGACGATTGCAACCGAAGCTGCTCGGGGACTGCCGACAGCGCTTGTCGCCGCAGGTTCTGAATCTGCGACCTTGCAAGTGCAGAAAGCGCTCGCGACGGATTCGTGGCGCATCTATTGCACGACCGATCAGGTGGGAGTCGAAGCTGCGGGGGCAATAAAAAATGTCATCGCTCTTGCTGCGGGAATGGTTGATGGAATGGAACTTGGAATGAATGCCAAAGCGACTTTGCTCGCGCGTGGGCTTGCGGAGATTTCTCGTTTGGGAATTGCTCTTGGAGGTCGCAGAGAAACATTTTTCGGCGTGGCGGGAGTGGGAGATCTTGCAACGACTTGCTTCAGCATGGACGGGCGAAATCGCACACTCGGCGAAAGAATCGGTCGTGGAGAATCATGCGATTCTGCCGTGAGATCGATGGAATCCGTTGTGGAAGGGGTTGAGACTTGCAGAGTCGTGGTGCAGCTTGCCCAGCAGCATGGAGTGGAGATGCCGATTGCAAATGCAGTTCACGGAGTCTTGTTCTCTGGACTTTCTCCCCGAAGTGCGCTGCAAGAATTGATGCGTCGCAATTCTGGCGAAGAGCGAATCTGATTCTTGTAAAAGCGTGGCAAGATTTTATGCGAGGTCACTCGCAGTTTCAGGGAACGCTGACAAGTGTGCCAACAGCATCAATGCGTTTTTGAAATCGGTGTGTGCGGAGCAATTCAATTGCTCGTTGCAAGTCGCTCCAGAGCGGCGCTTGAAATGTCATGGGCTCGTTGGAGATTGGATGTTTAAATCCAAGCAGGGCTGCATGCAGCGCCTGTCGTGTGAG
>JBEELA010000176.1:0-4058 GCA_041168365.1 Planctomycetota bacterium | reverse complement strand
AACAACAACGGCGTTTCACAGTTATGCGTTGTCTCCAACAGAAGGGCAGCCAAATGGTTTCAACGACGACATACTTCTTGGCAACATTGCGTGGTTCAACAGTAACTCACAGAGCCAAACCCACGCCGTCGGCGGCAAACTTGCCAATGGACTTGGCTTGCACGACATGGCAGGCAATGTTTTTGAGTGGTGCCAGGATTGGTATGGGCTTTATTCATCAGCAAGCGTGACCAACCCCACAGGACCCGCGACTGGGTCGATCCGTTTGGTGCGCGGCGGCTCTTTGTACGACGTCTCCAACCTTTGCCGCGCGTCGCTGCGCACCGCCGGCCAGCCCGTCAGCCTTTACAACAACGCCGGCTTCCGTGTCGTGAGGAATCCGTAGGACTATTCCCCAGCCTTCGCTAATCCCCAATTTGTCAGCGCCCGCAAACCCAGCGCCCCTACACGCCAAGCTTTCGGCCGAGCGAACACAATAAAATTGCATACAAAAACTGTTTTCAATTTGAGAAAAACGTTTCCCCCAAAACCCAATCCACTCGAAAAAAACTTTTCAAGGCATTTCAGGTTTCGTCAATCAGACATCGCGCACGCAACTTTTGCAGCGAGTGAAGCATTCGCAAAGAGCAACGCGAGATTTGCCTCGACCACCTCTTGGCCTTCTCCAGAACTCGCCAATCGTGCCAACAAGAACGGTGTGGTTGCAGCGCCTCGAATGCCCAGTGCTTGCGCATCGATCATTGCAGTCGCCAAGGCGTGTTCTGTTTGCTCCGCAGGGAGCGCAAAAGTTTCTGGGCAAGCCTGCATCAACATCGCGCCGCACGAAGGTCGCACTGACCAGTGCGCGGCGACAACTCGCGCGGCCTCTGCTGCATCTTGAACTTGATCTGGCAGAAGTAAATTCTGATCGGGAGAGACTGTAAAACGAGGGAAAAATCGGCTACCGAATCCCAATGTTGGAATTCCTAAAGTTTCGAGCGCTTCAAGAGTCGCGGGCAAGTCGAGCAAAATTTTCGCTCCTGCGCTGACCACGCATACAGGGTGAGTCGCAATCGCCATCAAGTCTGCGGAAAAATCCAAAGTCTTTGACCATCCTCGATGAACTCCACCAATTCCTCCCGTGGCAAAGAGAGAAATCCCCGACATTGCAGCGATACAACTTGTCGATGCAACGGTTGTTCCGCCTGTGCGTTGATGCGCGATTGCCGATCCCAAGTCGCGCAGCGAAACTTTCGACGCGCCATCATTCGCACAGAATTGTTCAAGTTGCGTCGAAGTTAATCCCACGCACACGCGTCCATCGATGATTGCGATTGTTGCGGGAACAGCTCCGCTTGCACGCACTGCAGCTTCTGCGCCAAGTGCAGCGGCAAGATTTGTGGGGCGATTTACATCCCACTTTGGAAACGCCTTCATAAATTTCGCAGACATCGCACGTGGTTCGCGCGCAAGTCCGTGGGTGAGAATCGTTGATTCGAGTGCGACGACTGGTCGTCCATCGCGCAGTGCATCTGCGACTTCATCGGTTGCATACCAAGAGGTCTTGGAAGTATTCAAGCGGGAGTGAATCACTCGATCCCCATTGGCATTATCGCCGACGAGTTGTCAGCCGTCCGCCGAGTCGCTTAGGTGGCGCTTGAGTTGGAACGAGTCCGCCTGGAAATCGAGTCAAATCTGTCGCGTCAGGCTTGTTTGCAAGTGGATTGCGCGACTTTGATTCCATGGAATTCTGACGGCGGGTTTGATCGAGTTCGCGCTGCGCATGAATGTCCGCAGGAACTTGTCCAGGAACAAAGTCGTCATAGACCGAGACAGGAATTTCGATGTTCGCCAAACTTTCGATGCTTGTCAGAAGATCGCCTTGATCTGGACAAACGAAACTCCACGCAACACCCTCGCGTCCAGCGCGTGCAGTTCGTCCGATGCGGTGGATATAGATTTCTGGATCTTCTGGAAGGTCATAATTGATGACGTGGCTGATGTCATCGACATCCAAACCGCGCGATGCCAAATCGCTTGCCACGAGCACGGAAAGGCCACCTTCACGCAGTTTGACCATCACCTTGTCGCGCTTGGTTTGATACATATCGCCGTGCATTTGGTGCGCGTCGATGCCGTTCTTGCCCAAGAAGAGAGAGACCTCATCCACGGTGCGCTTCATACGACAGAAGACAAGCGTTAGCGCTGGTTCTTCTTTGCGAAGAAGATGCAAGAGCAACTTTCGTTTGTCCCATCGCTCGACTGCAAAGTATGACTGACGAACTTGCGAGACAGTCAAACTTTGCGCAGCGGTGACAATCTTTTCTGGGTCGCGCAGATATTGCCGCGCCAACTTTTCGATGTCAGGCGAAATTGTGGCAGAAACAAAGACTGTCTGCGGATGATTCTTCAGCGAGCCAAGAATGCGGCGGATGTCTTCGCGGAAACCGATATCAAGCATTCGGTCGACTTCGTCCAGCACTGCGTATCGAATGTTTTCGTACGACAACACGCGTCGCTCGTGCAGATCCATCACGCGCCCTGGAGTTCCCACGATGATCGCTGGACCGCGCTCAAGTTTTTGCACTTGGGTCGAGATCGGCTGACCGCCATAAATTGGCACCACTTGATGGCCAGAAAACTTGGCAAATTCGGTAATTTCTTTCGCAACCTGAATCGCAAGTTCGCGTGTTGGCACCAAAATCAACACCGAAAGCGCAGAGTCTTTGGGAATCATGTGCAGCGCAGGCAGGGCGAATGCCGCGGTTTTTCCCGTTCCAGTTTTGGCTTGTCCAAGGCAATCTTTGCCCGAAAGAACGATGGGAATCAGGTCCGCTTGGATGCGGGTTGGATGAACATAGCCACGCTCAGTGATGGCGCGAAGGATTGGCTCAGAGAGTCCCAGAGAGGCGAAAGTCTGATCCGCAGCGAAAATGTCCTGGGACCGTCCAGCAGATTTGCTGGGAGGAGTGTTCTCAGTTGTCACGAACCTTTATGGTAGCGAGAACATGATGCCGATACAACTACGGGCCCGCAAGGATGCGAACCACAAGCTGTCTCAACATCAACCTCGCCGCACTCGACAGAAATGTCGGGGTCATTCGTGAATTGATCGCGCCTCACTGCGATCTCTGCGCTGTGGTCAAAGCAGACGCATATGGCATGGGCGCGGCTCGAATCGCCCGACAACTTGCAGAAAGCGGCGTCAGCATGTTGGCGGTGTACAACCTTGCTCAGGCTGAAGCGATTTCCCTTGCTGGAGTCACCACTCCGCAACTTGTCTTGATGCCCGTTCGCGAGATTGAACTTGGTGGCGAGATCCATCGTCTCTTGCTCGCTGGGCGATTGCACCTTGTCGTCCATGGCGAATCGCACGCGCGCGAACTCGCTGCAATTTCCGAGCAACTCGGCGGTGGGCCGATCCCCGTGCATCTGGAAATCGATACGGGAATGTCCCGCGGAGGCGTGATTGCAAGCGAGGCAGGCCGAACATTGGCATTGATCGCCGATGAACGACGGTTGCGCTTGGTCGGAATCTTCACTCACTTTTCCGACAGTCGCGTGGATGATGTGCGAACGCATACTCAGATGGATGCGTTCGAGAAATTGCTTGCAGATCACGCCGCGCATATCCCAAATAATGCTTTGATTCATGTTGCAAATTCCCACGCAATTCTGCGGGATTCTCGCTTTCATCGCAAGATGGTGCGAACGGGACTTGCGTGGACTGGGTTGGTCGAATCGCACTCCGATGACGGCTGGAGATTGCCACTCGAATCAATCATTCAGTGGGAATCGCAGATTGTGCACACAAAGTTACTGCCGTGCGATGTCGCAGTTGGATATGGTTCGTTGTGGACCACTCGTCGTCCGACTCGGCTTGGAGTTATTCCCGTGGGCTATTTCGACGGTTATCCAGCAGGATCTGCAGAGAGCGATCGACGCTGGATTCGTGTGATTGCAGATTCGCCAACGAGCGCGACAAGTGCTTCGCGCTCTTGGGATGTGCCAGTTATTGGCGCTGTCAACATGGATCAGATCATGGTGGACTTGACGGATGTGCCGCCATCAATTGCATA
>JBEELA010000175.1:0-2857 GCA_041168365.1 Planctomycetota bacterium | reverse complement strand
TTGAACATTGGCAAACGAAAGCGATCCCTCGTCAAAGAACTCTCGCAACCGACCAGGAGTTCCAACAAGAATGTCAATTCCACCTCGGACCATTTCTCGTTGAGGCGCCGTTGGACTCTTTCCATAGACCGCTCCGATTCGCAGAACTGCTCCTTTCGCTACGACCGAAAGATCCAACGCAACTTGTTGGGCCAATTCCCGAGTCGGTGAAACCACGACCGCACGAAGTCGATCAAATGATTCGACGAATCGCACACCACCAGGCCCACGCTTTCCTTTGGGCGGATTGTGCAACAGGTTGCCAATAAGGGGAACGCCGAAGCCGAGTGTCTTTCCTGTGCCCGTTGGCGCGAGGGCGAGAACATCCTTGCCTTGCAAGATTGGATTGCGCATCAAATCCTGAATCTCTGTGGGTTCGCCGAATCCAAGACGGGCAAGGCTGTCCAAGATGTGCGCGGGAACGGATGGGTCTTTGGTTTGTTCAGTCACTTCAACGCAAGAGTAGTGTCCACGTATTCTTTCGGCATGGTGCCCATCATTGTTTCTGTCGCGGTTGTGCTGTTGGTTCCGCTCATTTGGGGGATTGCTATTTATAACGGTCTGGTTCGTGGGCGCGTGCGGGCAGAAAATGGCTTTAGTCAAATCGATGTGCAATTGAAACGAAGGTGCGATCTGATCCCAAACCTTGTTGAAGCTGTGAAGGGATATATGGCGCATGAACGGCAGACTCTTGAAGCAGTTATCGCCGCGCGCAATTCTGCGGTTGCTGGACTTCAATCTCTTGGGGCAAGGCCGCGAGATGCGATGACGATTCAAACTGTCGCAGGAGCCAGTGGTCAGCTTGATCAACTGTTGATGAGCCTGCGTGTGTCCATCGAAAAATATCCAGACTTGAAAGCGAGCACAAATGTTCTTGGGCTTCAAGAAGAATTGGCATCTACCGAAAATCGAATTGCGTTTTCGAGACAGGCATACAACGATGCGGTGATGGTTTTCAACACGAGTATTGCTGTGTTTCCTTCAAATTTTATTGCCGCCCTGCTCGGATTTTCCGAACTCACACTCTTTGAGGCGAATGCGACAGATCGAGTGTTGCCAGAAGTGAAGTTCTGATCCTGCGTATGAGCAATTTCTTTGAACATCAAGATCGCGCTCAAAGTCGGACTGGCTGGCTTGTCTTTCTCTTTGTAATCGGTGTTATTGGAGTGACATTATCCATCACACTACTCACCGCCGCTTTGATGCCAAAAGCTATTCCAGCGGCGATTGTTGTCAGCCTGTTGATAATCGGAATTCCATTCATTTTTAAGTTGTTGACGATGAGTTCGAGTGGTGCGCTTGTGGCGGAATCGCTGGGGGGAATTCGAATCAACCCTGCGTCTCAAGAGACAAACGAACGAAAAATATTGAATGTTGTTGAAGAAATGGCAATCGCAAGCGGAATGCCAATTCCACCGGTGTTCATCCTGGACGAAGATTGCATCAACGCATTCGCCGCGGGCAAGACTCCACAAGACGCGGTCATTGGCATATCGCGTGGCGCAATTGAATCGTTGACACGCGACGAACTCCAGGGAGTTATGGCACACGAATTCAGCCATATTTTTCACGGGGATATGCGTATCAACATGCGAGCAATCGCTGCGATCTTTGGATTGATGGCGATTGGATATGTGGGCTATTTCATTCTCAGGTCAACGATGTTTGGACCAAGAACCAGAAAAACAGATGAAAAGGCAGCTGCTGGGATTGCGATCTTTGGATTTGGATTGATTGTGATTGGATGTATCGGAACTTTCTTTGGAAGACTTATGCAGGCGGCAATCAGTCGACAACGAGAATTTCTTGCCGATGCAAGCGCAGTGCAATACACAAGAAATCCTGCTGGCATTGGTGGTGCTCTTCGCAAGATTGGCGCACAAGCATCTGGAACCATGCACCACGCCGAGGCGAGTCAGTTCAATCACATGCTTTTTTCTCAAGGGATAAACACGCTCTTTGCTTCGCACCCCCCGCTTGCCGAACGAATCAAACGAATTGAAGCGATCGCTGGTGGCGTACTTCCGGTGACTTCAAATCTGACTCCGCCACAAACTCCACCCCATTTTCATGAAGCGCAAACTGGTGGTCGTACAAATCCGATGGGTGGGATTCTCGCTGCAAGTTTCGCTGCTGTTGGGTCAGTGCCAGCGAGAAATCTTGCGCGCGTTCAGGCGGAATATTTAAATGGGGATGATCTTTTATTGTCTGCCGCTCATAACCCCGATGGAGCGAAAGCAATCATTCTCGCGGTGACAATATCGCAAGACAAAACCAAGGCCGCTGCACAACGAAAAATTGTTCTTGCAAAAATGCCAGAGATTGAAAATACGCTCAATCATCTTGAAGAAGCTTTTCGACAACTCGGTACACAACAACGACTCGCATATGTTGATGTGGCTTGCGCAACATTAGTTTTGGGGAAAATAGATTCATACAAGTTTTTTCGGGCGACTCTTTCTGATTCTGTTCGAAGCGATGGTTCGATCAACCTATTTGAATGGGTTGTAATGCAAATACTTCATATGCGCGTCGAGTTGCCAATGGCAAATCGTTCTGACTTGGGTGCGAGAACTCATAGTTCGAACATCTCCAATGTCGTCGCGAGTGCTCAACGGACATTGGGGGTTATCGCACTTCAAGGTTCGGATGACAGAGTGTTGGCACAACGTGCATTTCAGTCAGCATTGAAGATCGCTGGCCTTGCAGAAACGACCATCCCTCCCCAAGAAGACTGCACACTTGATTCCCTCGCAAGGGATATGGATCAACTCGAAACCCTACGTCCGTCGGCTGCAGGAACCCTGCTTAGGGCCGC
>JBEELA010000174.1:0-5696 GCA_041168365.1 Planctomycetota bacterium | reverse complement strand
GTATGCGCGCTCTGCGCATAAAATCCTTTCAAAATTTCATTGGGAAGCGCAATTCCTCGAAGCAGAGGCGAATCCTTGGGAGTGAAGGCCACAGGATCGACCATCGCCAAGTCTGGATCTGCGATGGGGCTCGGACCGGACCAGTTTGTTTCCCAAAGGGTCCTGAGTGCCCAATATCTGCTTGCATAGAGGTCAAATGCGCTCTGTGCGGAATTGGCCTTCGCATCCATTTCGAATTTTGTTGATTCATCCACTAAGTGTGCATCACTTGTGACGATGTCGGATCCGAACAATAATCTTCCAGTCCAACGCTGAAAAAAAGAAAGAACGTCTTCGCGTGGATGCTTCGAGATTTCTCGCACGATCCATTTTGTAGCGCTTGTGTCGAGCGAAAGATTCGGATGTCGAGTCAGCAAGCCTGAGAGAAATTCCAGATCCTCTGGCCATCCACCCATGTGTGCGGCGATCCATCGAGTTGGAAAACGATCAAGCATTCGTTCGAGTGGTTCGTATTGGGAAATTTTCGTTCCATATCGACTGTGATCTGAATAGCGCGTTGCGAACCATGTGTCTGGATCGGCAACATGCACCATGAATGTCATGCCCAAGTCGTATGCCGTTTGCATCGCAGCAATTCGATTTGGATTATCGAGTCTCATGAGATTTGGTTCGCCAACTTCTGTACCGATATCAACGCCGCGCGGAGCTGCCCAGAACTTTGCGATGCGCGCCCCTTGCGCGTAAAATTCTTCAATGCGTTTTGCATAGCCCACGCCATGCGTTTGTTTGGGATCTTTGTCTCGCCAATTTGGGACGGCTATAAAGTGAATTCGATCCGAGAAAATTTCTCGCAATCCATCGATCTGCTCGATGGTTGATGTCATGCTCCAAATCTCTGCAATTCCATAGCAATCCATCGCTTCTCGAAGAATGGGTGCAGCGTTCAGTCCGCCAACATGCGCATGCGCATCGATGATTGGCACGATGGGCGCGCCGAGCTTGCCAGCTTCGATGCGATAATCAAGATCGAAAAGATTCGAGTCATTCATCACAGGACAATGTTAGTCCTTCAGCGGCCCGAAGGACGGCGGCTCTTCGAAGTGTCGCGTTGACGAATCGAACCACTCGGTTTGGGACTCGTTGCAGTCGTCTTAATACTTCGTTTGCGCGCTTTGAGATGTGCACGCACAACTCCAGATCGCGGCGACTTTAATTTTGGTTGTTCAACCAAACCTGCATGATGGACCATGCCAATATAGACCTCATAATCCGCTTCGATATCAAGATGACGAACGAGTTCGCATGCGATGTATCCAAGCGCGCGCAATGGCACAGGAGATCCACCAGGTACGACAAGATTTGGGATCGTTAAAAAAGCATCAATACCTTGATCGGGCGATGTCGCAAAAATTTTCGTTGTGACACGATCATCTTTTGCAAGAACACAGATTGCAAAGTTTCGACTGTCGCGAATAATTGGAGAAAGTGGTTGACCTTTTTCCATTGCAACAAGCAACATTGGTGGATGCATTGCAACTTGTTGAACGCATCGAACGATGACACCACTTCGAAGTTCGCCAAATGCTGATGTCAGTAAAAATGAAGTTGCAGGAACAAGATTGAGTACGTGTTCGACGGTAAGACGATTTGCGGCCGGTCGGTCAGTCTGCATAAGTTTGTCTCAATTCCAAAATAATTTACGCCTCGGGCAAACTATACGACCAAATTTGCGTTTGTCCACAAATCTTTGCTTATCAATGCTTTACATCATAAAATATTGGACGAAAAAAGTTCTCGGACCTTAAAACAGAGATCGTTGTGTCGCCAAAAACATTAATTTTGTCGAAAAGTGTTGCATTGTGGGGCACTGTGGGTATATTAATTGCATCTTCCAAATGGATCAAACTCATGCTCTTCCTCGGCGAATACGAACACAGCCTCGACTCAAAGCAGCGCCTCGCAATTCCCAGCGAATTGCGAGAGGTCTTGAATCCTGCAGTGAACGGAGACTCGTTCGTCGCAGTGCCTGGACCCGACGAGGTACTCACACTTTGGCCGAATCAAACATTCGAGAAACTCGCAATGGGACATGGCGGGTCATTGATCGGAGACGAAGTTCTTCGGCGTTTCGAACAAGAATTCTTCAGCCAAGCTGCACGTTGTCCGCTGGATTCAGCTGGAAGAGTGCGCATTCCGGATCGACTCTTAACGAGATTCGGATTGGCTGGAGCAGTTGTCATCTTGGGAGTTCGAGATCACTTGGAATTGATTGCATCAGCGACATGGAAGGCTCAACAGAAGCAACGGAATTCTTCTGCGAGCGAACTGTGGCGTCAAGCCAATCAACTCATGAATGCACGGTCGAGTGGAACAAGGTGATGGATCGCCTGAACCACTTTTCAATCGCTACGACACGGACGTTGTAGCGCACGGACAAATCTCGATTCGCGCATGGATGCGTGAGCCGAGCGAAAAAACGGGTCATGGATGATCCGCAAGGGTCGTACGGTCTAGCCAGGATGGCACTTCCGTACGAATAGTCGAGTTGAATTCGTTCAACTCGCTTATTATCGTCGCCCCCCGCGTCACTGGCCCGACGCGGGGGCTTTTTTTTTGCTCCGATAACGGTGTTTTTTTTCATTTTGTGAATTGAAGAGAGGAAAGCGTCCGAACGGGATATACCCTTCAAGAAGGTCAGACGCTTGGTCGATGAAAGTCATCCAAGGATTCGCATGGAGAACGCACGGTGCGTTCGAGGCGAGCTGAGCAAGTCGGTGGGTGAATCCCACCGTTGATGGGCAGGAGGTCCGCGCACTATGTTGGTCATTACACGACGTGAAGGTGAAGAAGTCGTTATCGGGAACCCAGCGTCCCCGATAGGAATTGTTCGCATTGCTTCGATCAAAGGTGATCGCGTGCGCATTGCATTCGAGTTCCCGCGCGAGGTCGCAGTCCATCGCAAAGAAGTTGCAGAGCAAATTCTTGCAGGAGCCGTTGATCCGACTAAAAATATCATCGGAAAGATTCGCCCGGCTGAGGGCGGAGTGTAATTTTTGTTTTCACGCTGAAACTATTTTTGTGATTAAGAGCGTCAGTTCAGAGCGCGGACTTCTAGGATTTCAGGAATGCGCTCCCGTAATTGTTTGGCGATTCCAGATTGCAAGGTCATGTTGCTTGAAGGGCAACCGACGCAGGCTCCATGAAAGCGAACATCGACAATTCCATCATGCACTGCCACCACTTCCACATCGCCTCCGTCTGCTTGAATATCAGGGCGAATGAGATCGACAACGGCTCGAACTTGAAAAAGCAGGTCATTCGATGAAGGTTCACTCTTTTTCTTCTTTTGAGATTGGGACTCGGTCACTCGTTCAGTCTATTCGACTTTTTCTATAATGAGCCTATGAAACGCGCTGATCCATGCCGTCTGGGCCGAATGACTGCGACGCTTGGAATTGTCTGCGTTTCTCTGTCGATCCTCGTCGCAATTGGTGGTTGCGCCGCGACGCCTGCTGGCGACCCGCTGAAGTCTCTCAGTCGCACAGATCTTGTTCCAGCCCGTCAGGTTGCGGCGATGGAAATTCTTGATTCCAACCCGACGGCCCCTGAATATCTCAAGGCGCTGAGAAAAATTCTGGTCCAGACCGGCTTTGTGCGCGAGTTGCGCGATGAAGCATGGAATCGTTTGATGAAGTACGACATCGCGGGATTGAAGACGTCTCTCGAGTTGAATCTGCCCAAGATGCAGATGTATGAATGGCGCACGGAAGTTTGCAAGCGAATTGGCGAGCTCGATTGGAAAGACATGACGCCAACACTTGTGCGCGCATGGGCAGTGGTCTTGCCGATTCTTGGAATGAATCTAATGGAGCGGCCGGAATATCTGGCCCTGGTGAAGTTGTATGGGAAAGACCGCGTTCCAGAAGTGCTCTTTGATTTATTGCTCACGAGTGATCCAGTGAAAGAAGCAAACTTGCGAAGTCGAAGTTGGGAATTGCTGCTTGCGACAGGCGAGCGCGAACGAATTCTTGCGCTGCTTGCGGATGAGAAAATCGCGACGACCGACTCGTTCATTTTGGATATGCGCAGATCTGCAAGTGATTTGCAAATCGTGCCAAGAAATCGAGAAGAAATTCTTTGGATGCGCGCACTGCGAGCGCCCGCAAAACGAAAATTCTGGGATGAGGCGCGTGTAGCGGCTGCGAAGTTGTCAGCAGATGTTCAGTCCAACCTCGAGCCCAGAGATTTGGCAATCATTGTGGCAGCAGCGAAGTATCAACCAGAACTCCTTGCTCAATCACGCGACGAATTGTTTGACGAAATTTCGTTGAGATTATCGAAGGAAAAAGATCGCAGATATACAGCAAGCTTTGAAGGATTTGGCGCGCAACTTCCAGAAACGCCGCGTGGACATGCGAAGGAAATGAAGTGGGGAGATTGCGCCGCTGTACTGATTGCATTGCAGGCACTGCAACAACCCGCCATTCGCGCTCATGTGTTTGACATTGCAGACAGGGATCTTGCCGATCGAATGACTGAGTATGGCGGATTGATGCGTTTGGACGGTGAAGGTCGGTTTGAACTGGCCGAGTATCCCCCGCAAAATCGAGGCAGTGATGTCAAATTCGAAGCGTCAAACGCAATGTTTGACCAAGGATATGACGCACTCTTTCACTTTCACAATCATGCGCAAGCCTATGACAATCAGCGATATGCAGGACCGCATTTCGGCGACTTCAATTATTCCGATGCGACGGGAGTGAATGGGCTGGTCTTTACTTTCATCGATCGCAATACGATCAACGCAGACTTCTATCGTCGTGGGCAAGTCGTCATTGACTTAGGGACAATCCCTCGCCCGGAGAAATAAACAGATGCGCTTTTCCAAGATGCATGGCATTGGCAACGACTACATCTATGTGGATGCGGTTCGAGCAGATGTCATCGATCCTGCGGCGCTTGCGCGCGCGGTCAGTGATCGGCATACTGCAATCGGCGGAGATGGTTTGATTTTGATTGGTGCGCCAAGTGTTGAGTCGAAAGCTCATGCAAGCATGCGCATTTTTAATGCCGACGGAAGCGAAGCGCAAATGTGTGGCAATGGAATTCGCTGCGTCACAAAATTTGTTGTTGACCGCGGAATCTGTGATGAAAATCCGCTGCGAATAGAAACAGGGCGCGGCGTTCTTGAAATGGAGTGGTGGATTGGCAGCGATGGGAAAGTGTGTGATGTCGAAGTCGACATGGGAGATCCAATTCTTGGAGCTGATGCAATTGGAGTGCGTTGGCCAGGAATCAATGGTGAATCGCAGATCGTGGCTCGACCGTGGAGCGAAGCAATGTGGCATGATGCAGTTGCTGCAGCAGGAAATGCTGGTGCAACCACGGCCGACACGAAGTGGTTGAAGTCGTCTGGGGTTCAGCCCATTGCAACTGTCGTTTCGATGGGAAATCCACACATCATTTTTTGGTGCGATGATGTTGCGAAGGTTCCGCTCGAATCAATTGGCATCGCAATCGAACGGCACGCATTCTTTCCAGAGCGAATCAATGTTCACTTTGTTCAAGTCTTGGGTCATGACGAACTTCGAATGCGAACATGGGAACGCGGTTCTGGAATCACACTTGCATGTGGAACTGGTGCAAGTGCGGTGTGCGTTGCTGGTGTGCTTGAGGGGCGATGTGATCGCGCTGTG
>JBEELA010000173.1:0-3637 GCA_041168365.1 Planctomycetota bacterium | reverse complement strand
GATTTCCAAAGGATTGAATGGCAAGCAGATTTCGCTCTCAAGTTTCGGACCAGATCAACCTCTCGATTCGAAGTCAAAGAGTCGACGCGTCGAGATTGTCTTGATTGGTCAGTGAAAAGCGTTCAGAATTTCACGCCGAGACCTTCGGCGCGAACCTTCTTCATAAGCAGTTCGACTTCGCCCAGTGTGCTCTTCAGCCGCTGGGCGGAGTCGTTTAATGAGTTGTACAAATCGGGGTTGCTCATGAGTTGGCCAACAGTGCCCTTGCCATCTTGTGCTTGCTTTGTCAGCAATTCAACTTGTGCAAGTGTCTTTGAGAGTTGGTCGAATACTGGCTGAACGCTCGCAAGCAATGCATTGGCGTTGCCTTGCAGACTGTTGGCAGTTTTGGTCAGAGCCATCACAGTTGATGCCGTCGCATCAATCAAATCGTTTGCCTTCGCAACTGCGCTCTTCGCATCTGCAAGCATTTGCTCGTCTCCAAGCCATTTCTGTGCATCTTTTCCAAGCTCATCAATTCTTCGCATTGCCAAATCAAGCCCAGCCAGTTTTTCGCTCAGCGTGCGGGACAGGCGTTCTTCGAGTCCCTCAAACTTTGCTGTGACGATCGCATTTCCATCATGCGGAAGCGTTGCTCCACCAGTCGCGTATCCAGCAGGAATCGAAAAGTCCAAGCGTGCTGTTCCACCGATCAAACTGTTGCTCACTGTCGCTTCGACTCCAGCC
Organism: Planctomycetota bacterium; assembly: GCA_041168365.1. GTDB lineage: Bacteria > Planctomycetota > Phycisphaerae > Phycisphaerales > SM1A02 > F1-60-MAGs104. The sequence continues at coordinate 2,911 of JBEELA010000173.1, read as the reverse complement.
GGAATGTCAATTGATCCTTCAATATTCAAAATGATTTGCACCGGATTTTCGCTGTCAATGACAACCGTGACTGCTTTGACTTCTCCAATTGGCACACCAACAAGTGTGACCTGACTACCTAATCGCACGCCCATCGCTTGATTCGCTTGGACAGTCACGTCGTATTTTTGGCGTAGAGATGTCGTGAGATTGCCAAAGAGAAGCAGCAGAAATGCAAATCCAGCAACTCCTAAGATGGCGACAATTCCTATAACGAAGTTTCGAGTGGTTTCTTTCATAACTATCTTTGCACTCCATCATCCCTCTTTCCACGGATTCGCGCCAGTTCATCAACTCCCAGTTCTCCTCGCAGGAATTGACCTGCAATTGGATCTGTTGTGGATTGAAATTCTTCAGCAGACCCTTGCAGGATGACTTTCCCCTCGTGCAGAAGGATGAGATGATCAGCGATTCGATATGCGCTCACCAAATCATGCGTCACCACAATGCTTGTAATCCCAAGTGTTTGCGATAATTTCAGTATCAGTTGATTGATGACTTCTGAGCGAATTGGGTCCAGTCCAGTCGTGGGTTCGTCATAAAGCACCACTCTGGGCTCGAGTACGACCGCACGCGCCAAAGCGACTCGCTTGCGTTGGCCGCCAGATAATTCAGCTGGCATTTGTTCAATGACTTCGTCCAGAGCAACCAAATTCAAGACCCGCTGGACTTTGTCTTGGATGAGATTTTCGTCGTTCATCCCATGCTCACGAAGTGGGAAAGCAATATTTTCTCGCACACTCATCGAATCAAAGAGAGCGCTTTGTTGGAAGAGAAAACCAATTTGTCTGCGGACGATGCCGAGTTCTCGCTCGGGCAATTTATCAATGCGAGTGGATCCAAACCAAACCTCGCCTCGGTCTGGCCGCAGTAATCCCACAAGATGTTTTAAGAGGACGCTCTTGCCACATCCCGAAGCACCGAGGACCACGGTGATTTTACCGCTCGGGAATTCGAGATTCACTCCGCGAAGCACTTCTCGACGTGCGAATCGCTTGCGAAGATTTACCACCCTCATATCAATCTGAACGCTCATGGCTTCATCCTATGATCTCCTGCGTAACTCTATGGAACATCAAACGCAAGAAAATCAGAAAGATCCACAACGTGACATTGTCCTTCAAAGCACTGTCTTTGCCGTCGAGCGTTTGCAGGTCTCTTTGCGAGGGGGCGAAACGGCCGTTCGTCACATCGTTCGACACCCTGGCGCAGTGTGTGTTCTGGCACTTCTCGACGATGGTCGGATTGTCACAATTCGAAATTTCCGTATCGCCATAGGCAAGTGGATGAACGAATTCTGCGCCGGCAAGTTGGAACCAGGCGAAGACCCACTTCATGCCGCAGGCCGAGAGTTGGAGGAGGAAACTGGCTATCAAGCAGGTTCGATTGAATCACTCGGGACCTTCTATACATCGCCAGGATTCACAGATGAGTTGATGTATGCATTTGTCGCCCGTCAACTTCGTCCATGCCCCGCGCGCTTGGAATTGGATGAACGAATCGAGGTTGTCCTGAGAACCACCGACGAGTTCGCAGAGTTGGTTCGAACGGGCGAAGTCTGTGATGCAAAAACTCTGGCAATATTTTTGCGTTGGCAACTGGCGAATACATGACCACGCATTTCTACGATGGCGATGGTTCGGATTCCTGCGACCCTCTCTTGGGCAGCGTGATGCAGGAAAAGCTGATCCCCGAGCGACCTTGGACATGGTCAATCTCAGTCGTTCGCATCCGAAGTTATTCAATCCGCTTGCATGTCACCTTGTTGGCGTTTGTGGTTTTGCAGATTCTCAGGACATTTTTATCTTCGGCGACTGGCCCACTTCCAAGCGAAAGTGCGCCGATGATTGTTTCGCTTGTCGCGCTTTTTTGGCTTGTGATGATCCACGATGCGGCACGCGAATTCGTTTCGCGGCGAGTTGGTGCTGAATTTTCAACGCTCATGCTTTGGCCTGCTGGCGGGATTTCATGGCGACAACCAAGCGATATATGGGTCAACCGACTCTCTGCTGCTCTTGCTGGTCCAGTTGCATTACTGCTGGTGGGTGTTTGTATTGCGGGGATTCTCTTCGTGCGACTTGGATCATGGCAGAACGCTTTGCTCCCATCTCCGCTTTCCCTCGAGGGGCTTTCTCTTTTCGATTCCGATCGAATCGGTGCAATTCTTTGGTTGATTCTTTGGACCGATGCGATGGTTCTCGCTGCAAGTCTTTTACCGATGCATCCATTTGCAGGCGGGCGAATCGTGGCATCCCTCTTAGAGGTTCGATTTGATTTTCTGCGCGCTCAACGCATTTCACTCATTGCCACCATTGTTCTGGGAATCTTGTTGGCAATAATCGCATTGGCATCAAACTCCCTCGTTGTTCTGCTTGCCGCAACGGTCGCAATCACAACAGGAATGGCTGGAGCTCGCGGTTTGATGCAGAGTGAATTCAGTTCTGGATTTGTTCAATTCGCCCCTCGAAATGAAGCCAACAGAACCGATGAACATCGCCGAAAAAAAGAAACTCGCATAGCAGAAAAGTTGCGAGCCGAAGAGGAAAAAGTAGATGCAATTCTTCGCAAAATAGCGCAAACTGGAATGAGTTCGCTTTCGTGGTCAGAGCGCAGGTTGCTCAAGAACGCAACTCGTCGTAAGCGAATGTAGTCTCACGCCCATGGGTGCATACGACCGTGATTACTGGAGATCAGAGCCGACATCGCAGACTCGCTCTATCGGCGGGGGGATGAAGTGGACTGCGACCACATGGATCATCGTTGCATGCGTTGCGATCTTTGTGCTGGATGGTTTTCTTCCACGTCAGTGGGTAGTCACCGAATCGAAGTGGCAGCCTGGACTTCCTGATGATGTACAGCGACTGATTCTTGA
>JBEELA010000172.1:0-4407 GCA_041168365.1 Planctomycetota bacterium | reverse complement strand
TGTCGTCGTTGAAACCATTTGGCTGCCCTTCTGTTGGAGACAACGCATAACTGTGAAACGCCGTTGTTGTTTCGGCGCGATATGCATATTCCCACTCGGCTTCAGTTGGTAAGCGCAAACCTGTTATAGACATGAAACCACCAGTACTTGAGATCATGTTCCAAGTGACTTGTTCGACAGGACGCAAGGGGCTGTCGGAGTATCCAGAGAAAAGACTCGGATTGCTCCCCATCCTGGCCGTCCACTGAGCCTGTGTCACTTCATATCGACCGATGTAAAACGCACCCAAAGTCACTTGATGCGTCGGGCTTTCGCTGGAATAGCACCCATACTGAGTCGACGCGCTGCATCCCATCGTGAATGTCCCACCTGGAACCAACACCATTTCGATGCTCGTTGAGTTGTGACGCACGCGCCACGGCAAGCCTGATGCGGTGATTGCATCTCGCATCGTGGTGTTCGTCACAACGGCGGCATCAGGCAGAAACTCCAACACAGTTGCCCAAGGACCTGGGCATATTCCCCACCCCGACAAAACGAATGCGAGATCGAGTCCGTTGACAATTCCATCACTATTGATGTCGCCTCCAGCGGATCCTCCGTCGGTGCCCCATGTACTCAAGATTGCTGTCAGGTCTGTTCCATCGACATTGAAATCGTGATTCACATCGGCAGGACATTGCGCCTGCGCAGACTGCGTCAGCGGAGCGAACATCAACATGGTTGCGAAAATGATTGCGCTAGCAACATTGATAAGTTTCATATTTTGACTCCAGAAGTGGATAAGCCGAAAAATCTGAACTGTGTTGAAAATACCCCAAAGAAGCGAAAAGTCAAAAAAAAAAAAAACAGGATATTTGAAAATTTTCTTTTATGGCTTTTGTATCGCGTAGAGGAGACTCTTTGTGGCGCCGAGCTTGGACCACAGAGAAGTTTCAGCAACAACAAGCCTTCACAACAACTGAAGTGAACCTGTGCCCACGAATCCTCACACCAACAGCGTCGCTGGATTTTCGATATTGTGCTTGACGGACTGGAGATACTCAGACGCCATCGCGCCGTCGATCACACGGTGATCGAGGCTGAGCGTCGCTTGCATCTCGTGACCAACAACCAATTGGTGATTGCGCACAACGGGTTGCTCGACTGCTGAACCGCAAGCAAGAATTGCGCTGTTTGGTGGATTAATAATCGCAGTGAAGTTGTCGACACCATACATTCCAAGATTCGAAATCGTGAATGTCGCGCCCGCCATGTCTTCTGGACCGAGTCCGCGAGTTCGCGCCTTTTCTGCAAGCGCCCGAGTTTCTGTAGAGATTTCGCGCAAACCTTTGCGCTGAGCTTGCGCCAACACGGCAACGACCAAACCTCCGCCGCGTTCCATCGGCAGCGAAATTGCAACGCCGATATTCACATCGCCGTGCAGGATAATCCGATCACCCGCCCACGATGCATTGAAGAATGGGTGGGCGGCCATCGCCAAAGCACATGCGCGAACAATGAAATCGTTCACGCTCAATTTGATTTTCTGAGGTTCGAGTTGTGCATTCAACATCGTTCGCAACTCGAGCAGCGGATCCATATTGAATCGCATCGTGACTTGATAATGAGGAATGGTCGATTTGCTTTCGACGAGTCTTCGCGCAATTGCTTGACGCATTCCGCTCAGCATGACCTCGCTTGCGCCTGCACCGATTGGTACGACTGCCGTTGCTGACTGCACCGGAGATGCGACATGCACAAGACCCACTGAGCGCGCGCCACCAGACTTGAGAAGTTCTGCCGCAGCGAGCACATCTTGCTTGACCACTCGACCGCTTGGACCGCTGCCCACAATCGATGCAACGGAAATGCCCATTTCTTCGGCCATTCTGCGTGCAAGTGGCGAAACTCGTTGGCGAACGGCACCTGACTGAACGCTCGGTGCTGAAGCGCTTGCACTTGCACTTGCACTTGCATTTGGCGCTGCGACTGCAATTTTCGCTGGCGCACTGTTGATTGGAACTGACTTCGCAGCGGCTGCAACAGGCGCAGCAGCAACCGCCACGATCGAACCAGCATCATCGCCGTCGACAGTGATGATTGCGATTGGTGTTCCAACTGGAACTTGTCTACCAGCTTCAACCATGATCTTGCTGATCACGCCGTCATCAAAAACTGGCATTTCCATTGTGGCTTTGTCAGTCTCGACATCTGCAACCACATCACCCGAAGAAACTGTGTCACCTTCTTTGACATTCCAACGAACAATGGTTCCCGCTTCCATCGTGTCAGAGAGTCTTGGCATCGTCAATTGAACTGGCATGGTGATCATCCTTAACTTGGCATCCTTCGCGAAGCGCTAACTACGATAGAGACAAGAGCGCACCGCTTCCGCAATCCTTCGCGCATTGGGAAGGTACTCCTGTTCGAGGTTGTGTGCGTATGGCGCAGGAACATCTGCCGAGTGCACACGGTGAACATAGTTGTCTAAATCATCGAAGCATTCTCGGTGAACAAGCGCTGCGACTTCGGATCCTGGCGATCCGAAACTCCACGATTGATCGACAACAACGCACGCTCCCGTTCGCTTCACACTGCGAATGATGGAAGCAGCATCAAGAGGACGAATTGTTCGCATATCCAATACTTCACAAGAAATCCCCTCTTTTTCAAGTTCGATGCCGACCTCGAGGGCGATGTTGACCATTCTGCCAAATGCGACGATCGTGCAGTCGGTTCCATCACGAGCAATCCGCGCCTGACCGAATGGAATCAGATATTCCTCTTCAGGAACTTCTCCACGCATTGAAAGCAAGCGTTCGCTCTCGAGAAAGAAAACCGGATCATCATCGCGAATCGCAGTCTTCATCAATCCCTTTGCGTCGTATGGATTCGATGGGATGACCATTTTTATACCTGGGACATTCGAGAAGAGACCTTCGACGCTCCATGAATGCGTCGAACCAAGTTGTCCACCCGCGCCATCGTTGCCGCGAAAAACGATCGGACAACCGAATTGCCCGCCAGACATATAGAGCATCTTGGGAGCGTTATTTAGAATTGGATCAGCCGCAACCAAACTGAAAGACCACGACATAAATTCGACGATTGGACGAAGTCCCATCATCGCAGCGCCGATTGCCATACCAGCAAAACCAGACTCGCTGATCGGCGTGTCGATCACTCTGCGCGGCCCGAACTCATCAAGCATTCCGCGACTGACCTTGTATGCGCCGTTGTACTGCGCAACTTCTTCGCCCATCAACATGACGCGCATATCACGCCGCATTTCTTCGGACATCGCCTCTCGAACCGCGTCGCGAAACTCGATCTCTCTCATCGTTGCGATACTCATAAAAGGTCTGCCTTTCGATCAATCGTGGTATCGATCGCATTGAATTTGCATTCGATCTCTGCTCCGCCAAGCATTTCCGGCTCGCTCGTTCCGGTGTATGGACCCCACCGCTCTCGGTAGACATCGCGGTACAGATCGCTGGTCGGCGGAGTAGGCGAATTCTCGGCCCAATCCATTGAAGCCTTCACGGTCGCTCGAACTTCGCGCTGAATTTCTTTGTGATCATCCTCGGTCAACCCACGCAATTCCAGATGCGCCTTCAACACACCAATTGGATCACCTTGCTCGTATCGCTCTTCTTCTTCGCGCGTTCGATACTTGCGTGGATCGGACATCGAGTGCCCCTTGAAACGATAACAACGCATGTCGACAAAGACCGGACGTGACGTTGCACGAACCTTGTCAACGAGTTCCTTCATCGCCCAATATGTCTCGATCACATCCATTCCATCGATCACGACACCTTCCATTCCATACGCCTCGGACTTCACACTGATTTGGTGCCCCATCGTGGTTCCTCGAACAATCGAGGTGCCCATGGAATATCCATTGTTCTCACAGATGATGATCACTGGCAAATCAAAGAGACCCGCGAGATTCATCGCCTCGTGAACGCTGCCTTGATTGAGCGCGCCATCACCCAAGAAAGCAAGGGTCACTCGATTTGACTTGCCGCCATTCTTGTCCGCATTGATCACTTCATCTTCGTACTTTGTCGCGAAAGCCAAGCCAACTCCCAAAGGAATCTGTGCGCCGACAATGCCGTGGCCGCCAAAGAGATTGTTATCGCGGTCGAACATATGCATCGAACCGCCCTTGCCCTTTGCACAACCACCGATTCGTCCATACATCTCAGCCATGCAATGCTTGGGATCCATTCCACGCGCGAGCGCATGACCATGATCCCGATAAGCAGTCACGATGGGATCTCTTGCTTCAGTCGCAGCGATCGTCCCAACTGCGACTGCTTCTTGACCGATATACACATGGCAGAAACCACCAATTTTTTTGTCTTGATACGCCTGCATGCATCGCAACTCGAACTCGCGGATGAGCATCATTTCGCGCAG
>JBEELA010000171.1:0-4669 GCA_041168365.1 Planctomycetota bacterium | reverse complement strand
CAGCACGGAGCGCAGTGCGATCGCCTGCCTTCACTAAGATCCCTGTGCGCTCATGTTGACAGACTTCGCGCGCGCCATCGACGTCATACGCGATGACTGGTTTTTGTTCCAGCATTCCTTGAACAACGGCGCGAGGCAACCCTTCGCGGTAGGAAGGGTGAACGACCACATCCATCGCAGAAATCCATTCAGGAATTTCGCTTGGATCGACGAGGCCAGTCATCGCAACTCTATCGGCGATTCCAAGTGCCTTCAGTCTTGCGACCAATCGATCTCGCCACCAACCATCGCCCACCCACAGCAGCGCAACTTTCGGCGCGTTGGCAGTTGCGCCGGTTTGGGTAAGCATTTCAGCAAATGCATCGATCATGTCATCGTGACCTTTCAGTTCCGTCAATCGTGCGATGGTTCCAAGAACAACAACTGATTCGTCCCAACCAAATCTTGCACGAAGTCCTTCACGCTTCGTGGCAGGCGCAATAAAATGCTCTGTTTCCATTGCGCTTCGAATAGTGACAAATTGTTCTGGCCGTCCCACTCCTTGCGCAAGTGCTTGAACAGTCATCGCATCAGCGACGCTGACTATCGCATGACAGCGACGCGCAGCCCATCGTTCCGCGCGGATGTATAAGAAGTTCTTCCACCACGATTGAAATGGATGAAATGCAAGTCCGTGAATTGTGTGAACAACCACAGGAACTTTTTCAGACCATGCAGTTTTGCGTCCAAGTATTCCAGCTTTCGAAGAATGCGTGTGCACGACATCCGGTTTCCATTTTCGAATGAGTTCTCGCAACTCTTTCAAACAGCGACGATCCCGCAGTGGCGCGATGTGCCGAACCAGATTTGGAACCTCAAAGCGTTCGATGCGCGGGTCTGCGATCACTCTTGGCAAGAGCGATCCTTCGGGTCCATAGATTGGTCCATATGCCAGCGCAACTGTGTGCCCTTGATCTGCGGCACCAATGCATGAAAGCACGGTGTTTTCTTGCGAGCCTCCGATGATGAGTCGTGTTGAGATATGCAAGATTCTCATAACGCCTGTTCCGAAGATTCCTCGATTGCTTCGGCGACGGAATCGAGTTCGCCAGAGGAATCTGTGATGCCATAATGAACCCATTCCAAGCAGAGTCCCGAGGGCGACATTGTTGGACCAGCGCGGGCGCGATTGCGTCCTTCGATAATTTCTGTAACCGACTCTGGCTCGAATCGTCCTCGACCAATTTCGACGAGCGTCCCAACCATGATTCGAACCATGTGATAGAGAAAACCGCCACCTGCAACATCGACGCGCACAACTCCAGGCGATGGTTCGATGACAGAACATGTATGAACAGTTCGGACTGTGGATTCGCGCTGCTCTGGACAATGCGCAAACGAACGAAAATCGTGCGTGCCAATCATCAACGCAGCAGCGATACGCATTCGTGCGATATCCAGCGGATGCCGGCACTGTGCAGTTGTGCGACGTTCGAATGGATCGGCGCGTCCTTCTAGCCCGCGTGGCCTTCCTTCGCATCCGTGGCGCAGTCGATAAGAATAACCTTTGCTTCTGCAATTTCGAATTGGATCGAAAGAATCTTCGGCATCCCACGCCCCTCGAACTTCAAGATCGTGCGGAAGTCGAGTGTTGAGAGCCATCACCATTCGATCAACAGGAATGCGCGGGTCAGCGATCGAAAATGCCGCAACTTGACCACGCGCGTGAACTCCAGAATCAGTTCGGCTCGCACCATCGACGGTCACTCGCTCGCGCATCAAATTCGAGACAGCATCGGTGAGAACTCCTTGCGCAGTTCGTAGCGCAGGCAAATTTGGCGGCTCTTGCCTTTGCCAACCATGGAAGTCTGTTCCGTCGTATGCGACAAGTAGTCGAAAGCGTGGCACGGTCCAAGTTCGCCCTGTGGGCTAGTGACCGAACAGGGAAGTGGGGGAAAGCATCCCTTTATCTTCGAAGTATTTGAGCGCTTCGTCAACGCTGCGAAAAATTTTAGTCGCCGTTTCAGTAATGAATGGGCTCGGATTTTTCTTTGGCTTCCAGACCACATACACCTCTTTGGTGTGTTCGAAGGCATGGTGCAGTTCACGTTCGACACCGCTCGAGAGCGCGGGAACGCCGCCAGCCAATTCTGGAACGAGAGAGACGATCATGTCACTCTGATCGACGAGTTTGAAATCACGCATATAAATTTGACCATCAATATCACCCGCAATATCAAGCACTTCACGAACAGGAAGGCGCATCACAGGATTTCCTTCGCGTCCACCAAATGAGTGCGGATGAATTTCGACAAAGTCTTCGCCTTTGCGCGCAGCTTCGATGGCGCGGTCGAGGAGCATCTTCTCGTCGACATCACCTGGATCAAACGTGATGAAGTGTCGCGCCAACTCCGCACGAAAGTGATTGATCTCCGCTAAGACATCGGGCATATCCATCACGTGACTCATTGGAAACGATGGATAGACCTTGCGCATATCTGGTCGTGTGATCAGACGCAGGCAAGTTTCAACCGTGTCTTGATGTCGCCCGCGACTGAGAATGTAAAAATTATTCGCGCATCCAACCGCTTGCGCCATGATTTCAGTGGCGAGAATTTCTTCCTCACGCCAGACCATGCAATCTTTTAGCGTCGCATCGATGACATGTTCTTGATGCAATCTGTGATGCACAGTCTCGACATTATCAACGAGGCAAATGAAGCAATTCGGCTCCAACTTTTGCAGTTGATCAAAATCGAATGCGCTGAAGAGCCCATGTCGCCATCGGAATGTGGCGTGCGTATTGACAATGACATTGGGATGTTCATTCTTTGGATGTGTCGCCGCGATGACATCCTTGAATGCAGCTCTGCGTAGGCTGGAAAGCCGAGAAATGGGAAGGTCCAAAATGCGCCCAGGTGTCACATCGGAGGCCTCGTCATACATCAACTCTCCGATATTGAAGACCTCGATACGCTCGCCGCGTTCACCTGCGGCAGTCACAACATCCCGAAGATAAGGCTTCTTGTCTACGCCGATTTGACCCGTGACTACTGCTCGCATGAAACGAGTATACGGGTCAAGGGCGCCAACGATCAGCGAGGCTTCAGGAGCGCGCAGACATGGACTTCGATCGCACGTCCTTCGCCGACAGCATCAACTCTTTCGTGGGTCTTGCCTTTGACATTGATCGAGTCCGCAGTGCAGCCAATCAACCGCGCGATATTGGCGACAATTTCGCTTCTGCGCGGTCCGATCTTGGGTTGTTCGCAGATGATTGTGCAATCGATGTTGCCAATCTCCCATCCCGCTTTGCGCATTCTGTCGACAGCTTCACACAGAAAAATTGCAGAGTCCGCGCTTTCATTCTTGGGATCGTTGTCTGGAAAGAGTTGGCCAATATCGGGCAGCCCAAGTGCACCCAGAATTGCATCAGTGACTGCATGCAACAAAACATCGCCATCCGAATGTGCAACAAGACCAGTCGAATGTTCTATTTGAATTCCGCCGAGTACAAACTGCTTGCCCTTGCCTGCAGGGGGTCGAGGCTCGAGGCGATGCAGGTCATAGCCATGTCCGACCCGCATCGTGTGATCAGTCCTTCGTCCGATTCGTAGGTTGAGGTCCGCCATTTGGCGAATTTGCACCAACAGTTTGATCTTGGAAGTCAGGCGGAATCAGCAGTGTCGGATCTTCGGGCATATCTTCGGGAGCAGGGCGGTATGTGATATCGATTCGCCGACAAGATGCGGGAGGGCAAATGAGTTCATTATCAAGCGAACCGAATTCGGTCTTTGCTTCCCACATCTCCCAAATCATTTTGGTTGGTTCGACGCGCGAGCCGCTGCCAGAACCTTCGATGAACTTGAAAGTCAGCTGTTTTCCAGCAGGAATATCCATCTTGAAAAACTTTTCTTGAGTTCGTGTGTCAACGAGCGTCACAGTCACTGGTCGCGTCGGCGTTGAAATATAAGTAAAACCTCGGCCTGAACTAGGCATGAGTCCGCCATCAGGTGCGTAGCAGCCAGTGAGCAGCACAGTTGTCATTGTGAGGGCTGCAATAGATAGTAAAAGTGGAGTGCAGATTTTCATAGTTGCCTTTAAAGATCGTATGGTTTCGCAGTCTAGCAGTGGTTGAGTGTTTGGCGAGCGAGGACAAGTTGGACAAATTGTTTGCCGCGTTCTTCAAAATTTGTGTATTGCCCGTAGCTCGCGCACGAGGGTGAAAGCAACAAGATGTCGCCACTCTTCGCACGAGAGAAGGCGCATTCGACCGCATTCGCAAGTGTCCCGCAGCGCAATGCCGGCGGGGCGGGCGCCAGTATTTCCTCCGTTGCCCCAATTGCATAGAGCCCCGCCAATCGTGGAGCAAGATCTCGAATGGAAGAGAGATCGATTTTCTTGTCATAGCCGCCGACGATCAGATGAATCCGTGCGATATCTTCAAATGATGCGATGGCGAATTGAGTTGCTTCTGGGGTCGTGGCTTTCGAGTCGTTGAAGCAACGAACGCCTTCGATTGTGCCGAGAGATTGCAGTCGATGTTCGAGTCCTTGAAAAGTGCTCAGCGCAGCATGCGCCAAGTCGATGCGTGCTGGTTCTCCATCCATTTTTGCGCAGGCAAGGGTGATCTCCAATGCAAGGCGAGCATTTCTTCGTTGATGCTCTCCAGGAATGGAAAGCGAAATCG
>JBEELA010000170.1:0-4294 GCA_041168365.1 Planctomycetota bacterium | reverse complement strand
ACAATGGAAATTGAAGGCTGACCGAGTCACGCATTGGCTCTCGGTTGGTGCGCAACCTTCTGAAACTGTTGTCTCGCTTTTGCGACGCGCAGAAATTGCCAACACAGTCGGACCAAAGGGAACACCTTCGCTTGCTGCAGTTCGCCAGAAGGCGCGACGCAATGCACCGAAGAAAGTTAAAGCAGCGGAAACTGACAAGAAGTAAAAGCAAAAAGTAAAAGCAAGAAGCAAAACTTTTTTATGCCACTGCGAATCGACATCCTCACATTGTTCCCCGACATGTTCGCGCCCGTCTTGGGTACGAGCATTGTTGGTCGAGCGATTGCACAAGGATTGCTCGAAGTGAATGTCCATGACATTCGCAAATGGTCCATCGGTCGCGATGCCGGAGGTCACAACAGAGTTGATGATCGACCATTTGGCGGAGGACCAGGAATGGTCTTCATGTGCGAACCACTTTGCGCTGCGATCGAAGCTGTTGAAGCGCAGGACCCTCGCCCATCAAGGCGGATTCTGCTCTCGCCAGCTGGATCGAAGTTCACCCAAGTTGCAGCAGCGACCATTGCAAAAAGTGAACGAATCATGCTGATTTGTGGGCATTATGAAGGAGTCGACCAACGCGTCATCGACGAGATGAAGCTGGAAGAAATTTCTATCGGAGACTTTGTGCTCTCCGGCGGAGAACTTCCCGCTCTTGCAATCGTCGACGCCGCGGCGCGTTTGATTCCTGGCGCACTCGGTCACGAGGATTCCGCCGCCGAAGATTCGTTTTCACTGACCAGCGAAGAAGGAACCCCACTTCTCGACTGTCCGCATTACACCCGTCCGCGCGAATGGCGCGGGCGAATTGTTCCAGACGTACTTCTTTCCGGCGACCATCAGGCAATTGCCAAGTGGCGCCGAGAAGAGAGCATCAGCCGGACGCGCGAACGCCGTCCGGACCTCGACTTACTCCATGGGCAACCACTTGAGGACGAGGCCTCAATGTTGCATCGCTCAGTCGGCCTGTCACTCGCTGGAAACTCTTCCCGCGCGTCATGCTGTTCGGGCACAGTTTTACCCGGGCAAATTGCCCACGAGAGGAATCACTCATGAATCGAACCGCCATCATGGAGAGCGTGGAGGCCAAGCACTTGAAGCCTGCCGCAGAAATCCCAACCCTTCGCATCGGTGACACGGTTGACGTGCATTATCGAATCGTCGAAGGTGACAAGGAACGCGTGCAGGTTTTCCAAGGCGTCTTGCTTTCCACCAAGGGTCGTGGCGTCAATCGCACGATCACCATCCGCCGCATCGTCGCCAACGAAGGCGTCGAGCGCGTCTTCCCATTGCACTCGGCACGAGTTGCAAAGGTGGAAGTTCTTCGTCACGCCGAAGTTCGCCGAGCAAAGTTGTATTACTTGCGCGGATTGACTGGTAAGGCACGACGACTGAAGGAAACACGCAGAGAAACCGCAGAAACCAAGTGATTTTGCAGCAGGAGACTCGAACGCAAAGTTGATCTGTATGAACGATCTTCGACGCGAACTTTCATCTGCAAGTGCAAATCCTCACGCAGTTTTGCGAACCGATTTTTCACGGCAACTCCAAGACCCGCCACCATCAGGCGGGTCTTTTCTTTGGCTCGGCGGCAATCCGCAAGATGATCAATGGAGTGCATCTGCGAATTTTCCCACGCCAAATGATGGCGAAGAATCCATCGCACTCTGTTGGAGCGGAACATTCGCCGCCACACTTTTTGATGGCGATATTCGAAACTGGACAAAGTCTGGCCACACCGCGCTTGAACGATGGCTCGATGAAACGCTGCCAAAATTGTGTGACGTTCAACCGACGCCAGGCACTGGAATTCGGCGCTTGGGATTGGTTCCTCACCACACGCATCTGCTCAGCGATGTGGCTGGACAAATGCGACTCTGGCACAATCGAAAAGATCAGGGGCTTGCCACGATTCTGTATCCCTCGGGTTTGATCGCACCGTCGATGATGAAAGACATCGACGATCACCTCATCCGTTCGATCTCAAATCTTGGTCCGCGCTGTTCACTTTGCATTCTGGAAGATCTGGCTGCGCCAGTCGGATCGCAAGACGAAATCCATTTTCAACGCGCTCCGTGGGGGACTGGAATCCTGCCCCACGCGCTCATAGAACGCTTGCTGAGCGAACATCTTCCTGCATCGACGCCGGTGATCATCAGCACCGACCCGCCATTCTTTCGCTGAAATCTTGCGGAATCCATAAATTCGCAAGATCGCTTGCCTTCGATTGGCGTCTTTCAAAGATCGGTATAGACTTCACCTGACGAAGCTTGATCGCTTCGCCAGAGGAGATTGAGTTGACGTTGCTTGTAAGCGGTCTTGACTCGAAAGTTCTGGTTCTCAACAAGGTGTACACCGCTCTGCGTGTCGTCAGTGGACGTCGCGCCTTCACACTTCTGGCAAACAATGTCGCCGAAGTCATCTCCGTCGAATCTGGAAATTATGTTTCGTATGACCTTGCAAATTGGGTCGACGCTGCGGAATATCAGCGCGCGCACGAACACGAAGTACACGATTGGGTCACGACAACACGATTGGTGATCGCCGTCCCCAAGATCATTCGACTCCTGGGTTATGACCGGTTCCCCCGCGAGCAAGTCAAATTGAATCGACGAAATGTTTATGCACGCGATGCAAATCAATGTCAGTATTGCGGCGCGTCATTTTCGACCAAAGAATTAACGCTCGACCATGTCTTGCCGCGCGTTCAAGGCGGCGACAATTCGTGGACCAACTTGGTTTGTGCGTGCGTCAGATGCAACGCAAAAAAGGGCGGGAGAACTCCCACACAAGCGCGAATGAAATTGATTCGTGCGGCAATCAAGCCAAAGAGAAATCCAGCTATTGCGCTTCGTTTAGGAAGTCCCAAGTATCAAAGTTGGAAGGCTTTCTTGGATGAAGCGTATTGGACGATCGAGTTGGAATAACTATCCAGCCAGCGCGATATTCAATCCAACCACCAACCCATTATTGATTCCATGTGCGACCATGCACGAGATCAAACTTCCACGCATCTCGCGTGCAAGACAGAATGCAACTGCAAGCGCACCAAGAATTGGAATAAAAATGATCCCCTGCGGATGGATCGCTGCGAAGATCAGGCTTGATCCAAGTGCGGAGAAGAGGAATGACAGAAAGCGACCCCATCGACGCGAAAGATCGCGCAGATGCACAAAGAGCACGCCGCGAAAAACAATCTCTTCGACGATTGGCGCGGCAACTGCGGCAATGAACAGCAACAGCACGCGTTGCGAAGTATCTCCATCGGCGAGCGCTTTCTGAATCGGATGGGAAGCCTGCCCCAATTCCTGCGGAAAAATCAACGAAAGTAAAAGCGCAAACACCGCGCCCACAATGACAATTGGAATCGCTGTCGCATAGACAGTCACGCCATAGAAAAGCTCGCGGAAGAATCCAGCGCCGCAGTGCAGACCGATGTCAAGGCGAATTTGATGCCATGACTTCCCAGAGCGCATCGGCAGAGCAATCGCGATGAGAGGCAGAAACATCGCGCCAATTTGCATTGCAAGCGCTAGCACTCCAGACAATCTTTCTGCGCGACTGCCAAACAACCCAACTGCGACTGCAATCAAGATCACCGCGATAAACCATCCTGCGAAAATCCACGGGAGCGATTCTTGCAAGATGCTCGGTTGGCGTAGTGGATTCGCCAATGTATTCGCCTTCCATCGCACCGCCACGATCACCAGCCAAACAAATCCTCCAAGTCCTGCAATCAACACGATAAATCCGAAGGTGAACAACGAAGCCATCAGCAACAATTGCGATTTCTCAAGAGCCCCTTCAAATGCTGGATCGGGCGAAACGGTCGAGATCATCAGCTCGCCATACCAGTCCAAATTCGCTTTGAGAAACTTGGCGTCTTCCGCAGAAATTGCTGTCGCTGCGCTCGCGCTTCCCGCACTCGAGTCAGCCTTCTGATGAATCAGCATCTGCACAATGCGCGCACATTTAAGAAACGCAGGTGGCGCAGATTCCGGATCCGCTTCAACACGAACGATCACTTCATCAATTTCTGTCGATGCATTGGAGTTTTCTTCTGCCCTTGCGAGCAGAATGGCTGCGCAAAGATTGGTGACTGGGCTCTGTCCAACGTCAAGCATCGGCTGAATTTGCTGCGTCGCCAATCCCGTCATCATTTGGGTTGGCCCGCTCGAAAGCACTACCGAGACCATCTTTCCCTGGATGACATCCTTGAAACCCACCATGGAACCATCCTCGACTTCTTGGCCCG
>JBEELA010000169.1:0-3458 GCA_041168365.1 Planctomycetota bacterium | reverse complement strand
TCAATATGCAATGCTTGCAACTCGCAGCGGAAACCTTGGAGATGATCAATGAGCAAATTCGGAAATAAATTTGGACGTCCACCTGCGCAGGGTGGTGGATTTCGCGCCCCGCCAGCGCCGGCAGCACCAACGGCACAACAACGTGTCGCTTTCACGTGGAAGGAATATCTCAAAGAGGGATACTTCGACGCAAATGGAAATTTGAAGATTGAATATGTTTCGCGTGAGAAGGTGGAGCCACTTGTGCAGGCCATGTGTGGCACGGGAGGTCTCAGCATTCACCAAGTGCGGCGATATCTGAGTCACTGTCGTGCAGTCGAATCAAAACTAAAAACAACTGGTATCGATTGGTTGAGTGTCTTGCCTATGGTCAAGAAGCTTGACATCTCCGCTGCAGAAGGCGTGAGCAAGCACCCATCACCAAAGATTCCAGAACTTTTTCACGACTTTATTCGCAGCAATGTCGCAGCGATCAAATCGCCGAAAGATTTCGTCCAAGGATTTCTGCCTCACTTCGAGGCTCTCATCGGATTCGGTCAAGCACACTTTAAGAAAGAGAAGAACTAAGTCATGAAGAAAGTCAATCACTACATCCTCAAGGGCGAGATCGAACTTCTCTCTGGTATGCGCATCGGCGGATCGGAAGATGTCTTGCAAATCGGCGGGACCGATTTGACGTGCATCAAAGATCCATCGAACGGGAAGCCCTATATCCCTGGGTCCTCGATCAAAGGACGTATCCGATCTGGGCTGGAAAAAAGGCTTGGAAGAGATGGGAAAAAGCTTGGCGAACCGTGCGGATGCTCTCGTGCAGATTGCCCGATCTGTTTGATATTTGGACCGCATATGAACGCTGCGCACAATCTTGGCCCGACGCGAATCATTTTTCGTGATGCGCACATGTTGAGTGAGTTTGTGATCGAAAATAAAACAGAGACTGGCAACAACCGACTGACGGGCGCGGCGCAGAGTCCTCGTACGGTGGAACGTGTCGCAACGGGCGCTAAGTTTGCACTCGAAATTGCGATGCAGGAATTCGATATCGATGGACAATTTGAATACAAAGATTCAGAAGGCGGGAAATTGAAAGGGATCGACGCGATGCTTGAAGTTGTCGACCATGGTTTGTGGGAGATGGAGCAAATGGGAATCGGCGCGGGTACAGGAAAGGGTTATGGACAGATCAAGATTCACTGCGGCGATTTCAAGAAGAGCGAACGCACGAGAATGCGCTCCGCGTGAAGATCAGTCGCATCACAATTCTGCCGAAGTCTCCGTGGCGTACTCCGTGGCAGGCGGACACACTTGCCGGAGCGTTGTGCACGATCTGCGCACGCTGTTTCGGCGTCGATGTGCTTCGAGCGAAGTTGATCCAACCGATGCGAGCAGGGGAGCCGCCGTTCGTGTTGTCCGATGCGTTTCCTGGTGACTTGATGCCGATCCCGCTTGCGCTTCGATTTCAGGATCCACCAGCGGGTGTTGATCCCGCGACAATTCAGCGCGCGAAATTGCTGAATTCTGCGGATTTTCACGCAGCCTGCAGAGGCCGTGCGCCATCGATTGAATCGTTTGTGGGCGATCCGCTTGTGCAAACGGCGAGTCGTCATAACACGCTGTCTCGTGAATGGGATGGAGCGCTTGAAGATGGCGGATCGTTTTCACGCTCTGGAATGACATTGCCTCAGGGAACGGAAAAGTTGAGTCTTTATTTTCGGTCTGCTGACAAGAAATCAACTGAACTGCTTCTTGATCTTTTTTATGAATTGTCGTTGACGGGATTTGGTGCGGACATCGCCACGGGATATGGGCAGTTCGAAATCGCAGGCGATCCTGTTGATGCGAAGGAATTGGATGCGAAGATCAAAGGAGCAAACGCAGCTGTTTCTCTTTCGACATTTCAACCTTCAGCAACGGATCCAGTCAAAGGTTGCTGGGAATCTTTTTCGAAGTTTGGAAAACTTGGGCCAGGACTTGGCATCGCTGATGTTCGCAAGAACACCACGATCATGTTTCGCCCAGGTGCGTGTTTCGCAGTTGCGGCGTGCCCACCGTTCCTCGGTCATGCGATCTCAATGGATGCGTTGCTTGGGGCGGATCGATCGATCGAACTTCGCACGCGAGATATTGAGATCATTCAGCCGGCGTTTGGATTGGTCGTTCCAGCACTTGTCGATACATCGGTGCTGCAATGAGTGCGGGCGTCAGCGAGTTTGTAATCTGATTAGAATCAAGCGTGTAGGGTTTTAAGCGTGTCGTGTTTCAACCGCGCAGGGTTGATCGAGTGAATGGTCTTTGACAATTTTCCAGTGATCGAGGCTCGACTTTCTGCGGTTTATCCCGCGGCCCCATTAAAGTTTTCTGATACGCGAGCCGCTTTGATTTTAAATTTCGTCTCTCTGGGGCTGAGTGCTGGAGGACCGCCTAT
Organism: Planctomycetota bacterium; assembly: GCA_041168365.1. GTDB lineage: Bacteria > Planctomycetota > Phycisphaerae > Phycisphaerales > SM1A02 > F1-60-MAGs104. Next base: position 1,033 of record JBEELA010000169.1, on the reverse strand, counting down.
TGGTTTTTCCCAATGCTTACGGAGGGTTGCTATACCAATCTGCAAAAGGCGTTAATTATCAGACATTTTGGCCATATCGATCAAAAAAGTCGACAACATGATCGATAGAAAAGTCTCTATCAATCATAGGCCTGGAATTGGCAACATCCCAACTGGCCCAACTTCACATGGAAGTCGCCACTCCTTTCGCAGTCGGTGATTGAAGCAATGCAGCATGAGTCGCTCGCGGAGCATGGTGGTCTCGCGGGGATCCGCGATCTAAGGAGTGTTGGAATCTGCTCTCGCACGGTGCAAGATTAAATCTGCGTATGACAGCCAGCGAGGCCGATGCTGCGGAGACGTTTATCACCGTGGCAGCGGGAGATCTGACGAAGGGGAATCTTGCCAAGTGGTTCGAGGCGCATTCGAAAGTGAAACGATCGAGTCGTCGAGTACTTCTGCTGGTCGATCAATGCTGCATGTCAGCCTATCGATATATGTCTCGCCGATGTCCAGCCTTGACCACGGTGATGAGGAGCACATCATTCAGGATTTCATAAATGACGTGGTAGTCGCCAATGCGGATTCGATAGAGGTGGTCCGCACCAGAGAGCTATTCGCAACCGGCTGGGCTTGGCGAGTCAGGCAGGCGATGGATAGCCGTAACTATTCGTGCACGGTCGTGCTTGGTTGCGAGCCGGGCAAGTTCCTTGTTCGCCGACGGCTTGATGAGAATCCTATAGCTGACCACGTCGCTTCATTGCCTTCACTGCGGACTCGAAGGAGATGGACGGCTCGCGACGGCGCTTTCGTGCGTCTGCCAGATCGGCCACATCTTCGGCGAAGGACTTGCGGAGCGCGTCGTTGACGATGTCAGAGACGGTTCGGTCGGTTGCAGCGGACTTGAGCCGCAGCGCCCGATGGACGGCGGGGTCGAAGTACACGGTTGCTCGTCGGGTAGTGGCCATGCACCAATTATATTCTTGCTGACGCTATGACGTCAAAACGCTACTTTGCGGATTGCGGCGGCGAACAAGCGCAACGATCGAACCGC
>JBEELA010000168.1:0-2884 GCA_041168365.1 Planctomycetota bacterium | reverse complement strand
TGCAGATGGACAAGCTCGATTAGCTGCAATGGCAGCTGCAAACCAAGTTCCTGAGATGAACTTGATTGCGGGACTTTGCCGCGAAGGCGGACAAACGCCAACAGAAGTCTTCGAGACGATTGCGAAACTCAACGGCGTTCTTCGATATGTGAACCTCGTCACGAGTGGTCCTGCTCGCTTGTCTGCTCCGCGACTCGAACAATCTGCTGCTGCATTGTTGGCCGCAGTCTCTGGCGAACTCGTTGTACTCGATGGCGTGAAGTCAAAGGTCGAAGTCGAAACTCCAACCGAAGCCGCACTGCAAGAGCAACTCAATGCATATGGCGCAGTCGCAGCGGGCCAAGGGAAATTTGGCTTTGGATATCGCATCTCAGACCGAGTCAAGATGGAATGGCTCATGATCCCAGTCGCATCTATCACAACTCTTGTCGATCAGAGCCCTGCTCTTTCCAACATCGAGCTGCGAAAGTATTGGATGGAACATCAGCTGGAGTTTCCAGTGACTGCGCTCTCAAATACTGCCGAGGCGGCATCTTTCGAAGGTTCGCGCGATGCGGTCAAGGCGAAGGTCTTGACAGCAACACTCGCCGAAAAAAGCAAGGAAATCTCCAAGTTCATGTCAGATCGCATGCAGTTGTCGATGCGCGGGATGCCGCAAGTCAACGGCTATTACACATTGCCAGCTGATTGGGTTGCGAAACAGTTTCCGCTCGCACAACTTGCTGCAGAAGTTGCGCAGAAATTCGCAATAACAGTTCCCACAATGTCGACGAGTGGTGAAAATTGGACTTCACCGAAAGATGTCGCTGCGATATCTGGCTTGGGAACTGCGACCACGACTCGCTTCGGCGCACAACCGGTGAATGCTGGGCAACTCGTCGAAGCGCTGCGTGAATTCGGCGCAAAGACAACTCTGATTTCACAGGTCGGCGTCACAAGCCCAGTCCTGCAAGACACTGCTGGCGATCTGTTCGTATTCCGCGTGACTGAGGTTGAAGCATCACATGCACCAGCATCAGTTGACATTGTGCGCGATGCGTTGATCGCCGACGTAAATCGTTTGCATCGATATGAGAAGTTGGTTGTGATGACGTCTGAGATTCAACGCGAGGCATTCGATCAAGGTCTGGGCGCAGTTGCAACGACATACGGCACTTCGGTCGAGCAATATCGCGATCTTCGTCAAGGCGAAAAGCAATTCCTTCAATATGGAATGAAAATCCCAGGACAATTGCCGATTTTGGGCTCGGACGCAGCCATTGTCAAAGCAGTTGTGGAACGCGCGATGAGCCTTCCAACTGGTGGGACACAAATCTCCGACATGCCAGTCTCAGAACGGACCCTTGTCCTTCCAGCACCAGAGAAACTTGCGATGGTCGTCGTTCGCATTGACAGCATCACACAAATGACTCGCGGCGACATTCCGGCGCTTGTCATGAACCAACGATTCAGATCTGTGGTTGCATCGGATCAAGCAACGGGCAGTCCGCAAGATCTTTTCACGGTCGAAGCCCTCATCGCTCGCAATGGCTTTACGCTTGCGAATCCAGTGAAGGCAAAGGATGGTGAAGGCGCGGATGATGCGGATGATGCGGATGGCGCGGATGGCAAGAAAGATGCACCTGTCGCACCTGCCAAGGCCAGTCAATGAGCGAACCGCTTCCAACGATTGCATACGACCTCTTTGCGAAAATTGATTTTCGCGTTGCCACTGTATTGAGTGCGGAGGCGCATCCGAATGCTGACAAATTGCTAAAGATTCGTCTTGATGATGGAACTCCAGAAGGTCGTCAAGTCTGCGCTGGAATCAAAGCGTGGTATGACCCAACGACTCTCATCGGCAAGCAAGTGATCATCGTGGCCAACTTGGAACCCCGCCAATTGCGCGGAGAAATCAGCGCGGGAATGATTCTTGCTGCGAGCGACTTGAAGGAACTTGCCGTTGTGACGCCTGACGTTGTGGCGGTGGCGGCTGATGGACAAGCGCCTGACGTTGCGGCGGCGGCGGCGAAACCAGAAGTCAAACCAGAAGCAAAACCTGGTCCAGATGAACGCAATGTTGTTCTGCTGACGGTTGAAAAGCCAGTCAAAGCTGGTTCTAAAGTCAGCTGATTTTCAAGCTAGCTGCGTTTCAATCTGGGTGAATTTCGGGCAGGACCAAACAACAAATCCAAACAGCGGCTTATACACCGACCGCAAGCGCATCGCGGTCGCTCAGCGCCCCGCCGTCGGATCGAACCCGCACCGTGCCGTCGCGGCGCCAAGAACGATCACAACGACCTGCGCCGCCATCTTGGCGAAGATCGCGAACAACAACGCTTGTTGCAGAACGATCAAGCGTCACTTGCGATACACCGCACAAGTCGGCAAGCTCTGGCAAGAATGGCGCGAGCGTCCCATGTTGATCTGGAATGATCACCGCCGCATCGAGTGGATTGTCGATGCCAGTTGTCTTGGCAACTTCGATTGCTTTGGAGACTCCAGCGCATGCGATCATCACATCGGCCCAGCGAGCATCGCGTGTTGCCTTCAAACCATAATGAGTCTGCGTAAATAGCACGGGCGCATTTTCGCCAGCTTGATCACCGCGCAGTGATGTCCATGCTTCTTCCGCGGTGTGAGGCAGAATCGGCGCGAGCAATCGGCAGAGAACTTCCATCGTCACGCGTGCTGCTGCTTGCGTGGTTCGCCGACGAGGACTGTTGGCAGCGTCGCAGTACAAACGATCCTTTGCGGCGGCACAGAAAATCGCAGAGAGCGTCTCGTTGCAGAAATTAAAAATCGCAAGATGGACTTTACGGAAGTCATACGCGGCATATCCCGCTCGAGCTTCGGCTTCGAGATGTGCGAGTTCGCCCATCAACCATCCGCAAAGAGATTCTGG
>JBEELA010000167.1:0-2736 GCA_041168365.1 Planctomycetota bacterium | reverse complement strand
ATCGATTCGCGCGAACGTCATATCCACCCGTTGCATTGTCGAACCACGACATGCAGAAACCGCCGTCGGTCGTGCCGCTCATTTTCGGCTGAACTTGATCGTTCGCGCCTCCGCCGAGTGTGGTTGAAGATGTTGGAGTCCAAGCCAAGCAAGATGCCGCAACAGAAACCAAGCACGCGCCGATAACGATCTTTGTTTTCACAATGTAAGTATGACACGGATTTGCGCGACCGCAAAAAATATGGTGCATTTCCTTTTAAGCTCTAATTAAGAACAGTCAAAGAGACCTTTTTCGACTGGTTTCTCTGGAAGTGGCGAGCAATGTGTGACGGGGCCAGGAAAAGATTCATAGTCCGCATTTGGATTTGCGTCGATCCAAGTGACAAAAGCTAAGACTTCCGAATCAATACCAGACTCGCGCCAATGTTCCCCAAAGACCGTCTTCACCCCAAGCCATATGTGGGCAAATGCATTGCGACGTGCGAGCGATTCATGTGGAAGAAGTTGCGGCTGAATGCGCGCGCCAACCAGAGCGACTTGATCGCGAATCGTTTTCAGCTGTACCGAATTCATGTATTCAAATTACCCTCTCTGCAATGTTGACACACATCATTTCGTTGTTGATGGGATTTGTTCCGCCGCCAGTTGTCGCGACGCCAGTTGCTGCTCAGAAACAAGATGGCAAGCAAGAAGCCAAGCAAGAAGCAAAACAAGAAGCCACGCCTGTGATTGTTCCCGATGGATTCAAGATTGAAATTTTTGCAAAAGAACCGCTCGTCGCAGATCCTGTTGCGATCGACATTGATCCGCAAGGTCGAATATTTATTGCTGAGAGCGAGCGACAAGAACGCGGGGTTGAAGACAACCGATCAAGTCCATTTTGGTTGATGGAAGATCTGACTGCGCAAACCGTCGAGGATCGCCTTGCGTATTACGAAAAATATAAAGACAAGCGTAAAGGTGGGATGGACTATTACAGCGCCTTCGCAGATCGAATTCGCATGGTTGAAGATTCGAATGGCGATGACCTCGGTGATCGCGTCACAAATTTCTCGCGAGAATTTCGCGAGCCACTTGATGGAACCGGCGCGGGAATTCTTGTAGATGGCAACGATATTTTTTACACCTGCATTCCAAATCTCTGGCGCTTGCGCGATGCGAATGCAGATGGAACTGCCGACTCAACTGATTCGATGTTCCGTGGATTTGGTGTGCGTACTGCACTGCGCGGTCATGACATGCACGGACTGACTATCGGCATGGATGGACGAATCTATTGGTCTATCGGCGACCGTGGGTATCACATAACAACGCATGAAGGAGTGGTGCTTGCCGATCCCAAATCGGGCGCAGTCTTTCGGTGTCGCCCTGATGGATCGCAGTTGGAAGTTTTTGCAACTGGGTTGCGCAATCCCCAAGAACTTGCATTCAATGAATATGGCGATCTCTTTACGGGCGACAATAATTCTGATGGTGGAGATCGCGCGCGATTTGTCTATGTGATGCCGCACGGCGAAACTGGATGGGATATGAATTATCAAACGCTTGAAGGTGTGAATCAGCGTGGGCCATGGAATCAAGAGGGAATTTGGCATGTCCGCACTGGGCCTGACACGCAGTATCCAGCATGGTCGTTGCCACCGCTTGCACATATCGGCAATGGTCCGTCTGGACTTGCATATGCGCCAGGAACTGGAATGCCAAAGGAGTGGGATCGCCGCTTCTATCTCTGTGATTTTCTCGGAAGCGAAACGCAGAGCAGTGTGATTGCGATTCAAGTCGAGATGATTGGCGCGGGATATAAAGTTGAAAGCTCAAAACCATTTGCGACGAATGTTCTTGCGACTGATGTGACATTCGGTCCTGATGGTCGTGTGTTTGTCAGCGCGTGGGGCGGCGGGTGGTTTTCCACCAACAAAGGAACGATTTATGCGATCTCAGATCCAAAGGTTCGTGATGCTGTCGAATCTGAACAGACTCGCGCGATCTTGAAGTCTGGATTTTCTTCGCGATCAATCAGCGAACTGATCCCGATGATGGAGCATCCCGATATACGTGTTCGTCGTGGCGCGCAATTTGCACTTGCTTCGATGGGATCTCTGAGCACATTACAACTGCTCGCACTCGCACAGGCCGGTGAAGCAGACGGAAGTAATGATGCGGCTGAAACGGATGATCGACTGCGAATACTGGCTCAGATTCACGCCATTTGGGCGCTTGGAATGCAAGCAAGTGGAATTCGCTGCCCAACTGTGACTGAACCAGATCCGTTGGCGCCGATTGTTTCGATGCTCGATTCAGACGATGCCGAAGTGCGAACACAAACTGCGCGTGTCCTTGGCGATGCAGGATATATGGCCGCTGCTTCGAAGTTGATCGAACACATTGTTGATGAGAACTCTCGAGTGCGCGCTTCGTGTGCGCTTGCCTGTGCTCAATTGGCAACGAAGTCGAAGTCTGCGATGGCGGATGCGATTCCTGCGCTGACCGCTGCGCTCTTCGAAAACGACACAAAGGATGCATTCTTGCGCCACGCACTTGTAGTGGGCCTTGCAGGTTGCGCAGATCCCGCAAAGCTTCAGGAACTTTCCGCGGATCAATTTGCGAGCGTCCGACTTGGGGTTCTGCTTGCGATGCGTATTCAAAAAGATCCAGCGATCGCCCGCTTTCTGTTCGATCCGGATTTTCGTATTGCGACTGAGGCAGCGCGTGCAATCTGGGACGTTCCGATTCCTG
>JBEELA010000166.1:0-4283 GCA_041168365.1 Planctomycetota bacterium | reverse complement strand
AACTGATACTGCCCGCATAGGCTCCGGAGGGGTCGTCAACCCCACTCCGGCATAGTTTCTTTTCACGGACGGTTCTTTCAAATTCTGGACATGGAGGTCCAACAATGACTCGCGGAGCTAAGATTGTCGTTTTTTCTGTCGTAGGCTTATTCGTACTTGCAGGGATCTATTACGGTTTTATGGCGCCAACCACGCCAACAGAACCGTTTTCAGATTCAACCCCACAAGTCAGCGAGAGCCCAACCCTCACAATGACACCAGCCATTGACGGTCAGCCACTCAACGGAATGGGCAATGCTCTTCCGGAAATTGGCGGAACAGCAATTGGCACTACAAGTGGTACTACAGGCGGAACCATGACGGCGAATCCAAACGGATTTCCCACTGTCTCGGATCCAGCCTTTGCGCCATCGAGTGGTAGTCCTATTGGAACACCATCGGTTGTGACTCAGAATCCTGCATTTCCACCTGAGTTTCTACCAACACCCCCAGCCCCAATTGTGACCAATTCACCGGCTCCAACCGCGCCGACAGCTCCAACCGCGCCGACAAAGAAAGTGGCGACTGCAAAAGCCAAAACTTCGTCGTACACGGTCTACACCGTCGAAGCTGGCGACACGCTGACTGCGATTGCAGGTACTTGGTTCAAAGACACCAGTAAGTGGAAGGAAATCGTTGCTGTCAATCCAGGCTTGAGCGCATCGAATCTGAAAGTTGGCCAGAAGATCAATCTTCCAGCAAAGTCAGGCAGTTCATCGACGAAAGTTGCTTCTGCAACCAAGTCTTCCGCGCCAACAGTGACAGCTGAAAACCAGCATGTCGTGACTGCAGGTGAAACGCTCGCATCAATCTCGGACAAGGCGTACGGAAATCGCACCAACTGGAAGAAGATCTACGAAGCCAACAAGTCTGTGATTGGATCGAATCCAAGTACGCTCAAGGTCGGCATGAAGTTGACGATTCCTGCCAAGGGTTGATTTTGAGCTGATTCAGTTTTCAGTTCAGGTTCACTTTCGAAACCTCTAGGCTCCCTTCGGCTCAATGCTGATGGGAGCCTTTTCAATACTTGAGCAGCAAGAGCGTGCTATCGTCTGCGCTCCATGAAATACACGGCTGTTCTCGTTGCTGGCGATGGAATCGGTCCTGAGGTTGCGCACGCAGCCCGCGAAATTCTTGCTGCGGCAAAGGCCCCGATTGATTGGGTCGATTGCTTGGCAGGAGTTGCGGCGCTCGAAGCGGGGGGTAAAGATCTCCTGCCAATTGCGACGATCGAAGCAATTCGCAAGCACGGCGTTGCGCTGAAAGGTCCGTGCACGACTCCAGTGGGTGGAGGGTTTTCTTCTGTGAATGTCGCAATGCGAAAAACACTGGATTTATATGGCGCTGTGCGTCCAGTTCGTTCGCTCGATGGCGTGCAGACGCGCTTCGACAATGTGGACATTGTCGTTGTCCGCGAAAACACAGAAGGTTTGTATGCGGGGATTGAAAATGAGATCACCAGCGGTGTTGTGACAAGTCTGAAGGTAGCAACTCGTGTTGCGTGTTTACGAATTGCGGAATTCGCATTCCGATACGCAGTCCACCGCAAGCGCAAGAAAGTTTCTGTTTTTCACAAAGCAAACATTATGAAGCTGTCCGACGGAATGTTTATCAAGTGCGCTCGAGAAGTGCATGAAAGTAAATTCCCATCGATCGAATATGAAGAACTCATCATCGATGCGGCATGCATGCGTCTTGTTCAAGATCCGACGCGCTTTGATGTATTGCTTATGGAAAATCTCTACGGCGATGTCATCAGCGATTTGTGCGCAGGGCTTGTCGGTGGACTGGGAGTTGTGCCCGGCGCGAATCTTGGCGAGCACTGCGCAATCTTCGAAGCTGTCCACGGAAGTGCGCCAGATATTGCAGGAAAAGGGGTCGCCAACCCGCTTGCAATCACCATGAGCGCCGTGATGATGCTCAATTATATCGCTGAGAAACATTCGGATACATCGCTTGCTGCCATTGCCACGCGCATTCGAACTGCTTATGACCGAGCGCTTGTCGAAGGATGCAAGACGCGTGACTTAGGTGGCAAGCTCAACACAAAAGAGTTTGCAACGGCAGTAATCGATCGGTTATAGCCGCTCAGAATCCAAGAATGCACTGATCGCGCGAAACGTTTCCTTCGGAGCGTCATAAAAAATAACGTGCCCAGCGCCTTCGATCAAAACTCCAGTCGAGTTTCGAATGCCATCCCGATAGACATTCAAGAGCGACGCATCGGTGATTTTGTCCGCGGTTCCATACAAGATCAGTGTCGGAGCAATGATCGATCCCAAGATGTCTCTGTTGCCGTGAATGAGAAAATCTTGGAGTGCGACGATCATCTCTTTTTGTCTTGGCAAATGAGCGATCGAACGGTCGATGAGAACAGTCTTGAATGGCGTAGGGATCGGTGGGGGTTTGGCAAAGCAGAGATTGATGACTCGGTCAAAGTCCGATGAACTTGCGATTAAGAGTGGATTTTTTCCCGCGGCAACATCACGCATAAACGCATTGACTTTGGGAGCCTCCAACCCAGCCGCAGATTGCAGCACGACTCGCCGAACAGAATCTGGATATGCAGCGGCATATGCCGCTGCAAGCGCGCCTCCCATCGATTCTCCTACAACATCAACTCGCCCAAGATTCGCAGCGATGCGAAAGTCTTCGATCCATTTCACATACCCAGCTCCATCAAGTGCAGGTTGATCCGCATGCAGCATATTTGCCCCAAATCCAGGCATGTCTGGGGCGATGACTCTGCGCGTGGAAACAAACCACCTCATCTCGCTCATCATTGCTTCTTTGCTTGTCCCCCAGCCGTGCAGAAACAAAATTGGTGTTCGATCAGGCTGCAGTGGATCAGGGGAAACAGAACTGCCGCCCTCAAGCGTCGGGGTGGCAATTCCGCGCACGATGATTTCCTCCAACCGAACCCCAGAACTCAAACGCCCAAGGGCAGTTGCAACCGAGTAAAACCCCGTAGGCCAATTCCACAAGATCACTCCACACGCAATGAAAGTGCCCAAGCAAATCCCTGCGATTTTTAACACGCGAAAAATCACCTTTCGAATTCTCGATCTTTGCTGCTTGGGCAAAGAGCTTTCTATTTTGCTTTGGCTTTGGTCCACCAATTTGCTCCTTGAATTTGCGCAGTAATGCGCTGCATTGCTTGAGTCGATGGAGATCCTTTGGCGCCTTGGGTGGAAAGACACTGCCCAATCAATTCCAATATGTTCAGTGGGAGCGGTGCTTCGATTTCAATGCGCTTGCCATTCTTTGGATGCGCAAATGCAATTCTCCACGCATGCAATCTCAGCGTAGGGGGCAGATGCCGTTGATTTGATGGGAGCGGGCTGGTATTCGGTGGCAGCAACGATCGATAGACCCGATCACCTTCGACTGGTGCGCCGAGATAAGCCATATGTGATCGAATTTGATGAAGTTTGCCTGTTTCAATCGCACATGCAACCACTGCCAATTCTTTCGATGCAGCAAGTACGCGCCAATGTGTGATAGCACTTTCGCCTCGAGGTGATGGCACGCTGATCTTCATATCTCCGCGCCGTACTTCACTTAGAGATTGCCGACAACATCCTTCCACACCTGGCAGTCTGCCACGAACAATTGCGAGATATGTTTTCTCAATTGTGCGTGCTTCGAATTGTCCGCGAATTTTGTCATATGCATCTGCAGTGCGCGCTACAAGAATTACTCCCGACGTTTCTCTATCCAAGCGATGCAGAAGTCCGTAGTCTCGCTCTGTACCAAGTCGTGTCAGCGCAATACGTTCTTTGGCAAAGATCCCATTCATCAGGCTGTCATTCAGATGGCCAATCCCAGGTTGGGTCACCATCCCTGCGACCTTATTCAGCGCAAGAACTTCCTCATCTGAAAAAATCTCGCTGACAATTACTTTGGCATTGGCGGTAGGTGGTGCTGGCACGCCTCTATCATTACAGACTCTTGGCATACATGTCCACTACACACTTGATGACGAAGAGAGAGCCTTCAATATGACAGAGATCATCCAGCACACCAGTACCCGACTCGCGCCATTTGGAGAATCCATCTTCAGCACGATGAGCCGATTGGCGGTCGAGCACAAAGCCGTCAATCTCGGGCAGGGTTTTCCAGATTTTGATGGCCCTGACTTTGTAAAAGATGCCGCAAAGCGAGCGATTGACAGTGGATTCGGCCAGTATGCACGCGCCTTTGGATTGCCAGAAACGAATCGTGCGATCAGTCGTTACACCGAA
>JBEELA010000165.1:0-3094 GCA_041168365.1 Planctomycetota bacterium | reverse complement strand
TCGCGCATGATCTTGGCAAGGTTTATGATCTTTTCTCGGTTCTCAAGGAACGGGGGAGTCAAATTGCAGGCACGCTTTCGGGAGGCGAACAACAAATGCTCGCAATTGGCCGCGCTCTGCTCAGCAAGCCGCGACTGTTGATGATGGATGAACCATCCATGGGTATCGCACCAATTCTTGTCTCAAGAATTTTTTCGGCAATTCGGCAGTTGAATAGTGAAGGTCTGACTGTGCTGCTCGTCGAGCAGAACGCAAGAGCCGCATTGGGGCTCTCGGCTCGCGGATATGTTCTGGAAACCGGGTCGATTGGATTCGAAGGTCCATCTCGTGAATTACTGAGCGATTCGCGAATTCAAAGTGCATATTTGGGCGACTAAGAAAAGACACAGCCCAAATCAAATCACCACTCGTCGATTGCAGTCAGATGTACTTCTGGTTTTTTGCGCCGCATATCCAACTCAGCCATCTCTTCTGGTCGTTCATCAAATGCAACGCGGTCCACTGAGAAGAACCCTTCAAAGCTCCACTCCGGCATGTTTTCTTCGACATGATCATTCACAAGCCGTTCCATTTCTGCAAGGCTTCCCGCTGTCGCCCAGACTGTGATGTATGCGCCTTTTCCACGGCGATCTTGTCGTACCGCAAGAATGATTGCATGCCAGAGCACCATTCCAAGTCTGCGTCCACTTTCATCCACGTTCGCATCGGGATCGACATCCAATTCAAGTCCCCATGCTTCGCGAAGTTGCAGGAGAATTTCATCTAAGTCCGGACTCTGATCATCTTCCGTGCGCAACACTTCACGTAATTGCGATGGAGGTTCTGGCGAATGATCTAAATCGTGCGGCCATGTTTCCAAGACTTCACGCAGTCCATGTCGAGCGAGCATCTGTTCGACTTCTCGACGCATATTGATTGGCACATTGATCAAGAGACCCTTCCAAGTGTCCAAGAAAATTTCGACAAATGGCTGCTCTGCATTCGCTCCAGCGCCGATGGAACCGTCTTCAAGAAGCAGAGGCTCGAAGCGTTTCCAGACTTTCAGAAAGTCATCAGTTGGAATCATTTCTGATCCAAGATAAATATCTAGCGCGCGGTATGCATCACGTGAGCCAATCTCGACAATTGGCACGACCTCTGCAGGCAGAAAATCAAATGCATCGCGGATGACCGCGCTCAAGCGATCATGACTGAGCACAATGTGAAAGGCATATGTGTCAGGGTCGCCGTCATCGCCTGGCGTGTACTCGAGCGTGTATCCCTGCTTGGGTGCAGGCAGCGAAATCGGTTCGATACCAAGGGGGAATTGATATCCCTCAACTTCAGAGCGCTTCAGATCATGGCGTAATTCATACTCGCGCATAGAACCAATGTTAGTGGAGGGACCCCTTGAAAAAAACCCCTCGTTCATCTGCGGCAGAAAACGCATGGATGAGCCAAGTCCACTCGGCGCAAAGGTATGGAATCTCGCGCTCTTCATGGATGCGGCGAATGGATTGATGCAGCGACTCTGAAAGTGTTGATTGCCAAGTACCGTCGCCGCGATCACAGAAATATGTTCTGCAACCGGTGGGGCGCTCGCCATGAATCGAGCAGAGCTTTCCGTCGAGAAATGCACAAGCGCCTTGTTGCAGCGCATTCGTCGCAGATGCGGTCGAAATCACGCGCCGAGTATTTCTCCATGTCCACGCCGCTTCCAATCCAGTCACTGCAAGCAGATGATCATGATTTTTGAATTGACAACAGCGGCCACTGGCCACACAAACAGGCCGATGCAGTTCGACGACTGTTGCGGCATGTTCATGCAGCGCTCTGAGTCCTTCGTCGATCAGCGGATCGGCGGAGAGTTGCCACCAAATCTGCATCGTCTCATCTTGGGGTGGATGTTCAGGAAGAAATGGATTCAACGCAGATGGGTGGGATCACCACGGCGCAGAATGATTGTCAGCATGATCTCGCTCGCGCAAGATTCGGATTTGCTCGATCGGATAGAGCGTTCCATTGTCCATTCCATGACATGGTGTCTTCGCTTTCGCGGCCTTCCAAGCCTTTGGAGTTGTCAAATTCTCTGGCCAAAATGGCCATGTTCTGCACTGTGCAGGTCTCGCTGTATAGACCCCGCAGAGCGCTCGCCCTGGTTGGCTCGTTCGATCAAGAAAGACGCAATCAAATCCGTGTGGTGTTTCAGTTTCGTTGAGTGAGCGTCGATCCACAATTTTACGCGTGTACTTCGCTGTGAATTCTTCGTCTGTTAGACCAAGCGCAACGGCCATCGCACGACCTTCATCTGCTGTGTACCAGACTGCGCCAGGACCCCCAGTGCAACAATTGCCGCACTGCGAGCATGAAAAGCGCAGGCCATCTTTGTACCACTCTTGCTTCGAGTTTCGGTCCAAGGACTCAGCATCCGAATTGGTCATAACTTCGATCGTACTCCGTTGAATTTGTCCGACGCGGGGATTTACTCCCCGTCGTCGGCGGCTTCAAATTTCGTTGCTTCGCTGGATTCCAGAATCAATTGATCTTTCGTGGAATTTCCTGAAAGATCCCTGATTGTTGTAGCAGTTCCGATTCGATCTGCTCCGAGAGCTTCAGCTGCCATTGCGGCGGCCTCCATCTCAGCAGCTTCTGTGAATTCTTCGCCCGTGCTTTCGACGAGGTGCTTGATCACGAGATTGGTATAGATCTCGAAGCCGGTTCCAGCTGGAATGAGATGTCCTAGGAGCACGTTTTCCTTCAAGCCAACGAGAGTGTCGACAGCGCCCTTGAGAGCCGCTTCGGTCAGCACCTTGGTGGTTTCTTGGAAACTTGCGCCCGAGAGGAAACTCTCGGATTGCAACGATGCCTTCGTGATTCCCAGTAGGAGTGTTCGTGCGCGTGCAGGCTTTGGCTTGCGAGTCTTGGCGATTGCCTTGCCAGCAAGTTCTGCTTCCGCATTGGCCTGTTTGACTTCGTCCTTTGCGACGAGGCTTCCCTTGACCAACGTTGTTCCACCAGCATCTTCGATTTTCAACATTGAAGTGAGTGAATCATTGATTCCGCGGAAGACATATCGCTCGACCACATCGTTCGGAAGCAGGGTTGTATCCCCGAT
>JBEELA010000164.1:0-2926 GCA_041168365.1 Planctomycetota bacterium | reverse complement strand
AAGATTCTGCGGCTTCTCGGCGGATCCCGAGCGCGAAATCACCGTGACGGCAGGCTGCACAGAAGCGATCGCCGCAGTTCTCCTCGGCTTGTGCAATCCCGGCGACGAAATTGTTCTTCTTGATCCTTCGTATGACTCCTATGCCGCATGCGTTGCAATGTCCACCGCAACTGCGCGCAGAGTGCAATTGAACGGTCCTGACTTTCGCATCACCGATGCTCTCTTGCGTCCTGTATTTTCCAAACGCACACGTGCAATCATTTTCAATTCCCCGCATAATCCAACTGGTCGAATGTTTGACGAGGCCGAATATCAAATCGTCGCAGCTCTCGCCAAGGAGTTCAACGCGCTCGTGCTTTCCGACGAGGTGTATGACGCAATTACATATGCACGATCGCACCGTTCAATTTCTGCGCTTCCTGGAATGCGTGAGCGAACAGTGATCTTGGGTAGCCTTGGAAAAACATTCTCGATGACAGGTTGGAAAATTGGATGGGCGATTGCACCAGCAGCAATCACGAATGCGATCCGATCCGCGCATCAGTTTCTAACTTTCTGTGCAGCGACGCCGTTGCAACGCGCCGCAGCAGATGCCCTCAATTCTGTGTGCGATGATGGTTTGTATCTTGAAGAACTCCGACGCGATTATTCCCAGCGCCGTGAGACGATGTTGGAGATTCTGCAAGAGGTTGGTTTTTCCTGCGTCCACCCTGAAGGTTCGTATTTCATCTTGGCGGATGCCATAGGCGCAGGCTTTTCCGATGATGTCGCCGCCGCGAAAGCGTTGGTCAAAGCGGGGGTCGCCACGATTCCGGCGAGCGCTTTTTATGACCCAGCGCGCCCAGATCGGCGATGGTTGCGCGTCGCATTCTGCAAACGGGAAGAGACAATGCGCGAGGCGCAAAGGCGCCTGAAAGCCCAACCTCTAAGGCAGTTGGCGAATTCCACAATTTGATGTACACTCAACGCCCCATGTACGCGATTATTGAAGATAGTGGAACTCAGATCATGGTCCGCAAGGACGATGTTCTTGATATTGACCTTCGCAAGATTCCAGATGGAACAACCACTCTGACTTTCGGCAAAGTTCTTGCCGTTGGTAAAGAGGACGGTTCTATCGCTTCGATTGGTCTTCCATATCTGGACAAGGTCACGGTCACTGCCGAGATCATTGGTATCAAGCGCGGAGCGAAAACTGTCCTGAACAAGTACAGCCGCCGCAAAGGATATCGACGACACAAGGGTCACCGTCAGTCGTATGTCCAAGTGAAAATTTCAGACATCGTTCTTTGATCTTGCTTGCGCGGTTCTTTGATCTTGCTTGCGCGGTTCTTTGATTTTCCTGCGCACCAGAATTTATCTATTGCTCAGAATCTCCGCCATCTTTGATGGCGATTCAGATTCAAGCGTGAACGCACTCAAGCAAGCGGCTTCGATGAATGCGCGACTTTTCTCATGATGCTGTCGACCAAGAAGACGTCCATCAGCACCACTGCGCAGAGTGTTGGCAATGAGCGAAACATAATCTCCTGATTCCAATTCACTTGGCGCTGGCGCAGTGTGTTCAACCAAAGCATTCGCAGCATCTCTCCAATCAAGCGTGGCGTCATCGACTTGAACTGCACCAAATGGCCCACAAGCAAGCGCCTTTCTGCTCCATGTCGGATGTTGATTTGACGCCATGATGAGACCCGCACGACCGTCTGAAAATTGGCAAGTCAATGCAAATGATCCGACCCACAAACGAAGTGAACGGCTCGCAGAATCTGGATGCTCATCACTCGATCGTGTCAATCGTGGTCCGCCGACAGACGCACTGACACGATCTGGAACTCCCATCCATTTCAGAAGAATGCCTGCAGACTCTTGAATGCGCGCGAGTATCGATCCGTGGACAACTGATCCGAGTGAAGTGATCTGTGCAATATCTGGTGAACCTGATTGCTCAAAGATGTCGCTTGCTTGAGATAATCGGCCGTCGAGTGGAATTCCTGGCAATGTCACTTCACCGATGTCCGATGCACTGCCAATCAATGGAGCAAGCCATGGTTCTGTTGTAAAGACCATTGGATGATTCGATCCAATGGCGGTGTGCGATGCCGAGTTTCCAAAACCGACGAACAGGAGGGGTATTCCCCGCATAGCTGAAGAAAAAACACGAAGGTCGGAAAAAGAATCATTGTCGCAACCAAAACAACTTCGCACATCTGCACGAGGCGATCCCACTGCGATTACTTTCAATCCACTCGAGCGCACTGCTTGGATCAACCAATCGGCAATCGGCGCACTTGACCAAATGCACAGAGCACATGGTGATGAGCTTCCGCTGTTCAAATGATCCATCCCGCTGCGATTCGCCACGATGTCAGTCTACGACTACCCTGCGTGGGTGGTTAGACAATCGCCCCCGACATTTGTCGGGCGAGGAAAGTCCGAACACGGCAGGACACGGTGGTGGCTAATGACCACCAGCCTCGACGCCGGCTCGGGACAGTGCCACAGAAAAGAAACCGCCGGTGCCTCACGGCAACGGTAAGGGTGAAAAGGTGCGGTAAGAGCGCACCGCTTCTTCGGTGACGAAGGAGGCATGGCAAACCCCACCGCGTGCAAGCGCAAGCAGTCCTCTGGCGGTTCGGCCGCCACCTGCTGTCCGTAGGTTGAGGACGGGTAGCGTGCTTCGAGACCATCGGCAACGGTGGTCCAGAGAGAAATGATTGTCACCCGCAAGGGAACAGAATTCGGCTTACGACCACGCGCGTTGGGCGGATCCGCAAGGGTCCGCCCTCTTTTTTCCGTTTGTGAAAAGAGTGAAAGCAACGCTGCTGCAAGCACTTGTGCTTCTTTTTAGCCATTGAATTGCGCATGTCTCAAATTACTAAAGAAAAGTATTGATTCTCATTTAGAAATCGGTAAACTCGATCCAACT